>DATIMO010000291.1:0-5234 GCA_035475215.1 Acetobacteraceae bacterium
CGCCGATGCTGTGCTGCCGTCCGTCGCCTCTGGCGCCAATCCTCGGTCCTGCGATTGTGCCAGGGCATGGCGTGTTTGTGGGAGGGGATTCCGGCTTCCGGTTTAACGTCTGGCTTGGTAAATTCGGCGGCTTCCTCGTCGTGCGTGTCGAAGGGCCACCATTCAATCGGCCACCAGTCCCACTTCGGCTCCTTCGGGTCTCGAATGGTCCAGAATACCAGCCAGCCAACCCCCGCCATGGCCATCAAATAGATCAGGCCGCTCATCGTGCTCGCACCGTCCCACGGCTGAGTTGCGCCATTCCGCCCACAGCCCGGGCCGGGTGCCACGCGAGGTTTTCCGGCGTGGACTTCGCCGCTGTCAACTCGCGCCCGACCAGCAGACGCGCCGCGCTGACCGTCACCAGGATGGTAAAAAACACGTCCCAGCTTGATATCGGCAGGAACGTTCCTGTCACAGCGTAAGCCAGAATTGAGACCTGGCCCATCCGCGCCAGATCGGCGGCCCAGGACAGCCTTGGAATATTCCGCGCAAGCCGGATAACGCGGGAGCACTCGAACAAGCCCACCAGGATCATGCCAAGCCAGATGGAGAAAACGATAAATCCTTGCTCGCCCAGCATCTGGAACCAGATCCCGTGAATCTCCATGCCCTTCAGATGCTCACCGGACGCGAACATCTCAACCACATTTCGATTGGTGGTAGCGTGAAAGCCGGCGCCGGTGAACGGGTGCTGCTTCGCCAGCTCCCATCCCATATGCCAACTGAACAGCCGGCTCATTGCCGATCCCTGGGTCTGATAATGAGCGATGGTGTTCATCCGATCCCACCACCGCTCGGGCATGAATGTGACACCCGCAGCAAGGGTGCAACCGAGCGCTATGAGCGAGACAATTTTCCGCTTGCTCTTGAGCCAAAATACAAACGCGACGGCCAGCAGCCCGAGCAGCGCGCCACGCGAATAGCTCGCCAGCACGACCAGAATGCTCATTGCTATCGCCAGTGCAAAACCATAACGAATTAACAAATAGCGAGATTGCATTCGCAGGTAGTTCATCATCGGAATCAGGACAAGCACCGCCGCGGCGAATTCGTTGTTGTCCGAAATCTGCGATTTCGGCGGACCGAATGCCTTGTGGCCGCCTAACGTAACAATCGATGCTCCACCCTGATCGAGGATATAGTACCCGATGCTGATGATGATCATCCAGATCAGGGCGTCGATACGGTGCTTGCTCGTCAGCAGCGAGGAGGTAATCGCAAGGAACAAGAAAATTTTGGTCGTCCGCAGCCAGGCATCGTACTCAGAAACCGGATTGGAGATCGCGAACGGCATATTGATGGTGATGCCAACAACGAACAGCACCATCAGTATGGTCATCGGCGTGACCGCGATCCGCTTCGGCTCAACTGGGCTGAGCACCCAGCCGGTGATCGTGAAAAGCGCCGCAATCAGCGCCCACGGCAATGCACTGCCAAACCCCCACGAAATCTGCTGCGGGTTCATGAAGCTGACCCAATCGAAGATCAGCACGCCGACAAACGGGTGCATGATCGAGATCGGCAGCAGCACCATCATCTCGGCAAACAGCAGCAAACTGCGCATCGAACGGCGAAAACGCCCCTATCTCAAATCCGGAGACTTATTAGACGCGAAGGAGCATTAACAGCAAACTGAAACGCACCCCCCGCTGGCATTATTCCCCCGCTCCCCGCAGCGCCGCCCCTGCCGCGAGTGGACACAGCGGCACGGCTACCGCCAGCAACGCTGTCAGCAGCAGCAAATGCGGGCGCGGGCTCAGCCCGTTGGCCGCGGCATCCGCCGCCGCCGCCCCAAACACCAGCACTGGCACCGCCAGTGGCAGGACCAGCAATGGCAGCACCACGCCGCCGCGCCGAGCACCCAGCACCACCGCGGCCCCGCTCGTGCCCAGCAGCGACAATAGTGCCGTCCCAGGCAACAATCCCAGCATCAGCGCCGGCAACGCATGCTCCGGCATGCGCAGCATTTCGGCCAGGGGCGCCGCCGCAATCAGCAGCGGCACGCCGGTTACCAGCCAATGGGCCGCGGCTTTCGCGCCCGCAATGCCAGCAGGCGGCAGCCCACATAACAGCAGCAGATCGAGCGAACCGTCCTCGAAGTCAGCGCCGAACAGGCGATCCAGCGGCAGCAACGCGGCCAGCAACGCCGCCACCCAGACGATGCCCGGCGCGATCCTCCCCAGCACGTCCGGCGACGGGCCGATGCCCAGCGGGAACAAGGCTATGACCAGCAGAAAGAACAGCAATACAGCCAGCGTATCGGCGGCGTGGCGAAGCGACAGCCGGAGTTCGCGGCTCAGGACCGCGACGAAGCGGTCGGGGCTGCTCGCTTCGTTGATCGACCGCCGGTCCATCTATTTTACGATTCCCCCGCCCTCCCCGCTCAGGAAACGGGGATTTCAGGCCAAACGCAGTTCGCCCGCGCCAGACAATGGCAGTGCCAGATGCGTGGCTGCGACCACCACACCGCCACGGCTTCGGTGCCGCTCCAGCGCCGCACCGAACAGCTCGACTGATCGCGCGTCCAGCCCCAGGGTTGGCTCGTCCAGCAGCCACAACGGCGCCTCGGACACTGCCAACCGCGCGAGCGCCAGGCGCCGCTGCTGTCCGGCCGACAGCATGCTTGCCGGAACGTCCGACAGATCGCCCAGTTCCAGTGCGGCGAGTGCCGTCCCGACAGTCCGGCCCCCAACGCGTGCTGCGAAGGTCAGATTCTCCGCCGCGGTCAGCCCCGGCTTCACGGCGTCCTTGTGCCCGACATAGGCCAGCCGCCTGGCGTGACTCGTCAGATCGTCCAGCGCCTCCTGCCCATCCCAGCGCACCGTTCCGGCAGCCAGCGGCACCAGCCCGGCCAGCACGCGCAAAAGGGTCGATTTCCCCGACCCGTTCGGACCCGTCAGAACCAGCGCACCGCCCCGGCCAACCGTGAACGACAGGTCCCGGAATACCAGCCGCTCCCCCCGGAACACCGCCACCGACTCCGCCTGCAACACGCCGCCCCGCTTGGCTCGCCGGGCGCCGTGTGGACGCCTTTCGGCCGGTATGGTTAAAGCCGCGCCGCCAGACCATCTCTGTGGCGGCCCCGCCCTTAACCACGGCGGGCCCCGGGATACAATAAGGTCACACATCAAGGGGCGTCCTGGAAACAGCGACGAGCGGGCAATGGCAGCAATCGGGCAGGACAGTCTCAACACCCGGCGAACCCTCACGGTCGAGGGGAAGCAGTACGAGTACTTCTCGCTTCCCGAAGCCGCAAAACAGCTCGGCGACATCTCTCGCCTGCCGATCAGCCTGAAAATCCTTTTGGAAAACGTGCTGCGGTTCGAAAACGGCGGCAGCTACAAGGTGGTAGACGCCAAGGCCATCGCCGGCTGGCTGGCGAACGCGCATTCGGACCGGGAGGTGCCGTTTCGCCCGGCGCGGATCCTGATGCAGGATTTCACCGGCGTTCCGGCGGTGGTCGATCTGGCCGCCATGCGCGACGGCATCACCCGGCTCGGCGGCAGCCCGGACAAGGTGAACCCGCTGATCCCGGTCGATCTGGTGATCGACCACTCGGTCATGGTCGACGTCTATGCCCGACCGGACGCCCTGCAACGCAACGTGGACATCGAGTTCGAGCGCAACGGCGAGCGCTATACGTTCCTGCGCTGGGGCCAGCAGGCGTTCGACAATTTCAGCGTCGTGCCGCCCGGCACCGGCATCTGCCATCAGGTGAACCTGGAATATCTCGGCCAGTGCGTGTGGACCGCTGCCGAGAAAGGAGCCACCTTCGCCTACCCCGACACGCTGTACGGCACTGACAGCCACACCACGATGGTGAACGGCCTGGGCCTGCTCGGTTGGGGTGTCGGCGGGATCGAGGCCGAGGCGGCCATGCTCGGCCAGCCGATCGCCATGCTGATCCCAGACGTGATCGGCTTCAAGCTGACCGGGAAGCTGCCCGAAGGCGCCACCGCCACCGACCTGGTGCTGACCGTCACGCAGATGCTGCGTCGCAAGGGCGTGGTCGGCAAGTTCGTGGAATTCTACGGCCCCGGCCTGGATGAGCTGCCGGTCGCCGATCGTGCCACGATCGGCAACATGTCGCCGGAATACGGCGCCACCTGTGGCTTCTTCCCTGTCGACAAGGTCACGCTCGAATACCTGCGCCTCACGGCGCGCGATCCGCACCGGATCGCCCTGGTGGAGGCGTACACCCGCGCGCAGGGCATGTTTCGCGACAGCGCCAACCCCGACCCGGTGTTCACCGACATGCTGGAACTGGACCTCTCCACGGTGCAGCCCAGCCTCGCAGGGCCCAAGCGTCCGCAGGACCGGGTGAACCTGAAAGACGCCGCCTCGGCGTTCAAGGCCGAGCTAACCAAAAGCCTCGGTGTGCCGGCCAACGACGTTGGAATATCCGCCAAGGTGGAGGGCAAGAACTACCAACTGACCCATGGTGACGTGGTGATCGCCGCGATCACGTCATGCACCAACACCTCCAATCCCTCGGTACTGGTCGCGGCCGGTCTGGTGGCGCGCAAGGCGCGGGAGAAGGGACTGCACCCCAAGCCCTGGGTGAAGACCTCGCTCGCCCCCGGTTCCCAGGTGGTGACGGAATACCTGGAAAAATCCGGCCTGCAGCAGGATCTGGACGCGCTCGGCTTCAACCTGGTGGGCTATGGCTGCACCACCTGCATCGGCAATTCCGGCCCATTGGAAGACCCGATCGCCGACGCGATCGAGGACAACAAGCTGGTCGCCGTCGCGGTCCTGTCCGGCAATCGCAATTTCGAGGGGCGCGTGCATCCGAACGTTCGCGCCAACTATCTGGCGTCGCCGCCGCTGGTCGTTGCGTATTCACTGCTGGGCAAGATGACCGAGGACATCACCACCGTTCCGCTCGGCACCGGGCAGGACGGGAAGCCGGTGTATCTGCGGGACGTCTGGCCGACGAACAAGGAAATCGCCGACATCATTCGCGCCGACGTCGCGCGCGACCAGTTTGCCAGGCGCTACGCCGAAGTGTTCAAAGGCCCGAAGCAGTGGCAGGCGGTGCAGGTGGAGCCCAGCGAGACATATCGCTGGACCGACGGGTCCACCTACGTGAAGAACCCGCCCTATTTCGATGGCATAACCATGGAACCGCCCCCGGTTTCCGACGTGAAGGGCGCCCGCATCCTGGCGGTGCTAGGCGATTCCATCACCAC
>DATIMO010000292.1:0-2306 GCA_035475215.1 Acetobacteraceae bacterium
TTCGACCTCGGTTTCAGCGGCAATGTTTCGTGCGAGGTACTCGTCCGGCAGCATGATCACGCGCGGCGCGCCAAGCGATTCCACCACCTTGCGCGCGTTGCCGGAGGTGCAGCAGATGTCCGATTCCGCCTTCACCGCGGCCGAGGTATTCACATAGGTAACCACGGGAACGCCCGGATAGCGCTGGCGCATCAGCCGCACATCCGCCGCGGTGATGGACGCGGCGAGCGAGCATCCGGCACGCAGATCGGGGATCAGCACGGTTTTCGTGGGGTTCATCAGCTTCGCCGTCTCGGCCATGAAATGAACGCCTGCCAACAGGATCACGTCCGATTCCACGCGCATCGCCTGCCGCGCCAGCGCGAGGCTGTCGCCCACCAGGTCCGCGACGCAGTGGAAGATTTCGGGCGTCTGATAGTTATGCGCCAGGATTACCGCCCGGCGACGGCGTTTCAGGGCCAGGATGGCCTCGATATCTTCGGCAAAGACCGGCCATTCCATGGGCGGGATAACCCGGCGTACCTTGTCGTAGAGCGGGGCCGTGCGGGTGAGGGTGTCCGCAAGCATGTTATGCTCCCTTCGAGTATATATCCGCTTATACTGGTGCTGAGCATAATTCCTGTCAACCCCGCGACAGCGGCAGCTTGGTGCCGACCACCGCGCGCTCGGCCAGCACCTCTCGGCGGAATCGGAACAGCTTGGCCGGCCGGCCGCCGGTGATCGCGATCGCGCCGGTTTCCTCGACCAGTTCCTGCTGTTCGATCAGCCGGCGGAAATTCTGCTTGTGCAGCAATCGTCCGGCGATGGCTTCGACACAGCGCTGCAGTTGCAGCAGCGTGAAGCTGTCTGGCATCAGCTCGAAAACCACCGGGCGATATTTGATCTTGGCGCGCAGTCGCGCGATTCCCGTTGCCAGGATCCGACGGTGGTCGGACAGCATTGCTTGACCGGCGATCGGTTCGACATGGTGCGGCGCCTCCGGCACCAACCCGGCTTCGTGCAGCAACTCGTAGCGCTGCAGGATCAGTTCCTCGTTCCAGGGATACTGGCCGAGGCCGAATGTGATCGCGGCCCGCTGGCAGCGTTCATCGCGTGCCACGCCGGAGGTCTGGTCAGCCCAGGCGGAAAGCCGGGCGGCGATCGTATCGAGCATCACCGGGGCACCGGCGCGGCGATCTTCCCAGGGGAACATGCTGTACCAACTTTGCCAGCGGGGGTGCGTGGCGGCGGCAGCCTGACGTTCCCGTGTCAGGCCGAGATAGCTGATCGAGATCACCCGCTGTCCCGGGTGATGCCCGGGTCGGTCCTGGTCGGCGAAGGTGTACAACTGCTCGATGTAGCCAGGAGGATGATGCGTCTGCTGCTCCACCCAGGCGCGCAGCCCTGCCTGTAGAGACCGGTGGCCAAGCTGCAGTGGCCCGGAGGGCAGCGCATTGACATCCTCGACAGTCAGCACGCGCGGGTCGCCTTCGGTCACCGCGACCAGCACGGCAATCAAGTCGACCGCTATGCTGTCGGGCGCCGACCCGGGGCGCGAGTGTTCTGTGTCCATTGGCTCCTGTAACTTCGTGCCCTAGTCTGTCATCTGGAAGCGCGGGGCCCAACCCCCGCCACGGGACAGGGGGCCTGAACATGCGAGACAAGCTTTGGACACCATCTATCACCGGCCGAGGGGTGACGCGCCGGCAGGCGCTGGCGCTCGGTGGGAGTGCGGCTGCGGTGTTGGCCGCGCGACCGTGGGCCGCCGCCGCGCAGGGGACGTCGAAGCCACCCAGCAAGCCGACCGGGCAGGTGATCGTTGGGCTGTCGCAGGAACCGACGGTGTTCAATCCGCTGATGCCCCATATCGAGGTCGATCAGGGCGTGCACTGGAACCTGTTCAGCCCGCTGTGGGGAGTGGATCCAGACGGCAATTTCACGCCCCAGCTCGCGGCGGAGATTCCCACGCTGGAGAACGGCGGCATTTCCGAAGACGGGCTAAGCTGGCGCGTGAAGCTCCGTCCAGACGTGAAATGGCACGACGGCGCACCGTTCACTGCGGACGACGTGAAGTTCACGCTGGACCTGATCAACAACAAGAACTTCCGTGCCTGGAGCCGTAACGGGCATGAGCTGGTCAGCGACGTCAAGGTGGTCAGCCCGACCGAGATAAGCTGGCGGATGCAGAAGGCATTCGCGCCCTATCCGTCGATCCTGTCCTGGACCTTCATCGTGCCGCAGCACATCCTGGCCAAGGTGGACGATCCGAATACCGCGCCGTTCAACAACAACCCGGTGGGAACTGGACCGTTCCGCTGGAGCGAGCG
>DATIMO010000293.1:0-4325 GCA_035475215.1 Acetobacteraceae bacterium
GCGATATTCGGCGCCTTCGCCATCCGCTCAATCGCCGCCAACTTGAAATCCGGCGGATGGCTTCGAAGCGTTCTGGACATCCGTTCCCCTCCTAGAACAGTGTCCTTAATTTCTGTGTCTCACTCCAGGGGTGCACTCCAAAATCCCGATGTACATCAGCGCCACAGCGGATCGATCGCCCCCCGACCCGCCAGCACTGCGCCAATATTGTCCAGCGCCCGGAACCCCATCGCATTCCGCGTCTCCACCGACGCACTTCCCATGTGCGGTGACAGCACCACGTTCGGTAACTCCCGGAACCGCAGGTCGTAATCCGGCTCCGCCCGGAACACGTCCAGCCCCGCCGCGAACAGATACCCGGACCCGAGCGCACCAATCAGCGCATCCTCATCCACCAGCCCGCCGCGCGAGACATTGACCAGCACCGCCCCACGCG
This sequence comes from Acetobacteraceae bacterium, assembly GCA_035475215.1. Lineage (GTDB taxonomy): Bacteria > Pseudomonadota > Alphaproteobacteria > Acetobacterales > Acetobacteraceae > DATDIC01. The sequence continues at coordinate 437 of DATIMO010000293.1, forward strand.
GCAACAGCGCCAGCGTCTCCGCATTGATTATCCGGTCGGTCTCCGATGTTGCCGGAGCATGCAGCGACAGGAACGCGCATTCCGGCAGCATCGCCCGGAAATCGGCAAAATACCGCGCCCCCTGCTCCAGCTCCGGTGCCAGCCGCCGACGGGAATGATACACCACCGGCATATCGAAGCCGCGCGCCCGCTGCGCCATTGCCTGGCCGATCCGCCCCATGCCCAGGATCCCGAGTGTCTTGCCGTTCACCCGCAGGCCCAGCAAATCGCCCTGACCGATCCGCCGCCGCCAGCCTTCCCGCATGATGCGGTCATACTCGGCCGCCCGCCGTGCCGCCGCCAGCAGCATCATGAAGGCGAAATCCGCCGTGCAGTCGGTTAGGACGCCCGGCGTGTTGGTCACCACGATCCCGCGCGCCTTCGCCGCCCCGACATCGATGTGGTCATACCCCACGCTGCTGGTCGCCCCCACCTTCACGGTATCAGGCAATTGCCCGATCAGTTCCGCCGAGAACGGCAGCGTATTGGTGAACAGCAGCGCCTCCGCCTGATGCTCGGTCGCCGCCCGCATCACCTGCTCGGGCGTCATGTCGTCCGCGCCTCCGTGCACCACGGCGTCGAACTCGGCCCGCGCACGATCCACCACCGCGTTGGCCAGCAAGGCGGCCACCACCAGCCGTGATTTCATTCGTCATTCCCCCCTGTCCAGCCGGTTTCGTCGGGCAGCGGCAGCCCCCGCAGCGGTACCGGCGTCGATTGCACGATCGAGGTCGTCGTCTGACCATGCGCCAGGAACTGATCGAGCACCCGATCCAGCCGCTCCAGCGCCTCGACATGGACCCGCAGGATGAAACAGTCTTCGCCGGTCACGCGATAGCATTCGACGACTTGCGGCATGCGCTTCGCAAGCTCGGCGACCTTCCCCAATTCACCCGGCGATGGCCGCACCCGCACGAAAGCCGACACCGGATAGCCCAAAGCGGCGGGATCGAGATCCAACCGATACCCGGTAATCACCCCGGCTTCCTCCAGCCGTTCCAGTCGCTCGCGCACCGCCGGGGCCGACATGCCGATCCCGCGCGCCAGATCAGCCAGGGCCAGCCGCGGATTGCGCCGCAACAGCCGCAGCAGCATCAGGTTCTTGGCATCCAGCAGCAGATCGGACCGTCGAAGGCGCAAGGCAGCTTGATCCTTCGTTTCAAAGGCACAAACACCATACATCCTCCACCTTGCCATTCCAATAGCGCTTCCTGACGCCGACAATCGAGATGATCCCGACCGATATCACCACCGCGCTGACCAGGACGCTCGCCGACCAGCTTCCTCCGCACGCCTTCTTCCTGATCAGCGCGCTGTTCCATTATCTTGGCCCGTCCTTCGCGGTGCTGCTGTTTGCCCGCGTTGCCCCGCTCGGGGTCGCCTGGCTGCGCATCGCCAGTGCCGCCATCGTCTTCGGCGTCTGGCGCAAGCCCTGGCGCTACTTCCGGGCGCTCCCGCTAACCGAGCGGCGACTGATCATCGCCCTCGGCGCGGTGCTGGCGATGATGAATTGCTGCTTCTATCTGGCGATCGCCCGATTGCCCCTCGGCACCGTGGGCGCGATCGAGTTTCTCGGTCCGATCGGCCTTGCCGCGATCGGCATGCGCACGCCGCGCAATGCCGCCGCGCTGGGACTCGCCGCTGCCGGCGCATTCGTGCTGACCGATGTCAGGATCGCGCATGAACTGACCGGCTTCGTGTTCGCCTTCGCCAACTGCGCGCTGTTCGTGCTCTACGTCACACTTGGCCACCGCATCGCCTCGCAGGACGGCGGAATCGACCGGCTTGGGGCCGCGATGCTGATCGCCATGGTCGCCGCACTGCCGATCGGATTTGCCGACGCGTTGCCGGCCCTGCTGGACCCGCTGCTGCTCGGCGCTGGCATCGGCGTCGGCGTGTCCTCGTCCGTCATCCCCTACGTATGCGATCAGCTCGCGATGGCGCGTCTGCCACGGGCCAGTTTCGCGCTGCTGCTGTCGCTGTTGCCGGCAACCGCTTCAGTGGTCGGCCTGATCGTGCTGCGGCAGGTTCCCGCGCCGGCCGAAATCGCCGGGATCGCGCTGGTGGTCGCTGGCGTCGGGCTGCACCGGCCAGACCGCTGAGCAAAATCTGGGACGCGAGGCGATGGGTCCCCTCGCTGTTCCGCTCGTTAACCGGTCTATGGTACCCCGCGGCATGGGGTATGGATCACGCAATCCACAACGAACGCATTCGGCTCCTCGCAACGGCACGGAGCAATCTCGGCCAGGCCTTTATTGTGGCGGGATTCGTCGCGCCCAATGTAACTGGCCAATGGCAGATCGGTTGGCGTGGTTTGGTAACCATCGCCTGGGCGTGAGGCGTTGGCCCGCGTCTGCCAGCATAGCGCTCCACTTGCGGGCACAGTAGCCTAACTAGACCCCGCCGCCGGAGCCCGCGATGCGCGCCAATCTGACCCCCGATAGCGACCTCGCCGCAAGATTGTTCGCGGCCCTGCATGAAAAAACCTTCGACGGCATCGGCATCACTCGCGAGGCCTACGGGCCCGGCGAGCAGGCCGCCCACGACCTGGTCCGCGCCACTGCCGAGGGCCTGCGGCTGGAAACCGCAATCGACGCCGCCGGCAACCTGTACATGACCCTGCCGGGCCGGGATCGAACCGCCAAACGCATCGTCCTCGGCAGCCACCTCGATTCAGTTCCGCGCGGCGGGCAGTACGATGGCGCTGCGGGGGTACTCGCCGGCCTTGCTGCAGTGGCCGGGATGCAGGCTGCCGGGTTCCAGCCCAGCCGCGACATCACCGTGATCGCCATTCGCGCCGAGGAAGCCGGCGCCTGGTTTCCCACCTCCTACCCCGGCAGCAACGCGGCACTCGGACGCCTGCCACCCGCTGCTCTGGAAATCCGGCGCCTGGATAGCGGTCGCACGCTGGAAGACCACATGCGCGCTCAGGGCTTCGACCCGGATGCCGTCCGTGCCGGCAAAGCCACGCTCGGTCCCGACAACACCGCCGCTTATCTGGAACTGCACATTGAGCAGGGACCGGTGCTGGACGCTGAAGCAATCCCCGTCGGCATCGTCACCGGCATTCCCGGATCGCGCCGCCTGCGCGCCGCCCGCGTGCTCGGCGAATACAATCACTCCGGCGCCACACCCCGGCGGTATCGCCGCGACGCCGCCATTGCCCTGGCTGAATTGGCACACCGGCTGGATGACCACTGGGGCGCGCTCGAGACCCAGGGCCATCAGCTTGTCTGCACGTTCTGCGTGCTGGCGACGACGGAGGAGGCCGGGTTCACCAAAATCCCCGGCGAGGCCCGCTTCCAACTCGACATCCGCAGTGTCCAGCCAGCCAGCGTCGATGCCATGTTCGCCGAACTGCACCGTCTGATCCCGCGCATCGGAGCCCGACGCGGCGTGTGTTTCGAACTTGGCGACGAAAGCCATAGCGACGCCAGCCTCATGGACTCATCCGTGCAGGTCGGCCTCGCCCGGGCGGCAGACGCCCTGGGGATCGCCTGCCGTGCCATGCCTTCGGGCGGTGGCCATGACGCCGCCGCCTTCGCTCAGGCGGGCGTACCCGCCGGCATGCTGTTCGTGCGCAACCAGAACGGCAGCCATAACCCGCACGAGGCCATGCGCATGGAGGACTTCGCGGCCGGATGCGCAGTCGTCACACGCTGGGCCAGCGCAATGGCAGGCTGAGCCCGATCAACGCTGCGAAAGAACGAACTGGGCTGTTCTGCCGGCTTCTATGGCATTCCCGACGGGCCGGCCCGCCTGGTCGGTCTGCTTGCGGTGCGCGTAGGTGCTCGGTTCAGTAGCGTCCATCCGCGGTATCACGCGCATTGGCCGCGGTTTCGCGTTCGCT
>DATIMO010000294.1:0-22625 GCA_035475215.1 Acetobacteraceae bacterium
TTCTGGGGCAATCTGCTGGGTTGGCTGCTGCCGACGATCGGGTTTTTCGCGTTGTGGATGTTCTTCTGGCGTCGCGCGGTCGGCAACATGGGCATGGGTGGCGGGCTGATGTCGGTCGGCCGCTCGCGCGCGAAAGTGTACGTTGAAACGGACGTCAAGACCACTTTTGCAAACGTTGCCGGCGCTGACGAGGCGAAAGAGGAATTGCAGGAGATCATCAACTTCCTGAAGGACCCCGAGGGCTATGGCCGGCTCGGCGCCCGGGTGCCGAAGGGCGTGCTGCTGGTCGGTCCGCCCGGTACCGGCAAGACACTGCTGGCGCGCGCTGTTGCCGGTGAAGCGGGCGTGCCGTTCTTTTCCATCTCCGGTTCGGAGTTCGTGGAGATGTTCGTGGGGGTGGGCGCGGCGCGCGTGCGCGACCTGTTCACTCAGGCGCGCGCCCAGGCTCCGGCGATCATTTTCATCGACGAACTGGACGCGCTCGGCCGTGCGCGCGGCGCCTTCCCCATGGCCGGCGGCCATGACGAGAAGGAACAGACGCTGAATCAGCTTCTGGTTGAACTCGACGGGTTCGATCCAAGCGTCGGCGTGGTGCTGCTCGCTGCGACCAACCGGCCGGAGATACTCGATCCGGCTCTGCTGCGCGCCGGCCGGTTCGACCGCCAGGTCCTTGTTGACCGGCCTGACAAGGCGGCGCGCCAGGCGATTCTGTCGTTGCATTCAAAACGGGTGAAGCTGGCGCAGGACGTGAACGTCGCCCAGCTTGCTGAACTGACCCCCGGCATGACCGGCGCCGATCTGGCCAACGTGGTGAACGAGGCGGCGTTGCTCGCCACGCGCCGACGCGCGGATGCGGTCACCATGGCCGACCTGACCGAAGCGATCGAACGCGGCGTCGCCGGACTTGCGCGCCGGTCGAGGGTGCTGTCGCCCGAAGAACGGCGCATCGTCGCATATCATGAAATGGGCCACGCGCTGGTGGCGCTGTCGCTGCCTGGTACCGACCCTGTGCACAAGGTGTCCATTATTCCACGCGGCGTCGGTGCGCTGGGTTACACGATCCAGCGCCCGACCGAAGACAAGTTCCTCATGAGCCGTGAGGAACTGGAGGCGCGCATGGCCGTGCTGCTCGGCGGCCGGGCGGCGGAGCGGCTGGTGTTCGGCCGGGTCTCCACCGGCGCCGCCGACGATCTGCAACGCGTCACTGACACCGCGCGGGCGATGGTGACCCGCTACGGCATGGCCGATGCGATCGGGCCGATCAGCCTCGACCGTGATCCGCAGACGTTCCTGGGACGGCCGTTGCCCGCCGAGTCACAGCAGCGCACCTACAGCGAGGCGACTGCGCAGGCAATCGACCGCCAGGTGCACGATCTGGTGCAGGCCGCGATGGAGCATGCGACAACGATTCTGACCGACCGCCGCGCCATATTGGAAGCCGGTGCACAGACGCTGCTGCGCCAGGAGACATTGACCGAGGAGGAACTCACTGCGCTTGTCACCGGAACCGGGCCGGAACCGGCGGTAGTGTAAATCACCCGCCCGTACAATTGTCATGGCCAGCGAAGGTCGGCTATCAATGCCGTAAGAAACGAAATGGGTCTCCGATTTTTTGCTGGACTCACGTTAGCAAGGCGGAACAGTCTACCGACTCAGATGCGCCAGCGCATCCCGCATCGGCTGGCTATTGACCGTCATCAATCCCTCGAACGGCGAATCCAGCTCCAGAATGACAAACGTCGCCGAGGCGATCGACAAAGCCCCCATCAGTATCGTTATCCCGGCCAGAGCATTGCGCGGCGTGCTCAGCCCGAAGCTGGCGAACACGATCGCCAGCCAGAACGTCAGCACCAGATAGAATGGCATGGAGATCGAATTGTGCGCCTGCTCGATCAGCGTCCAGCGTCGCTGGATAAGGCGCGAATACTGATCCAGGGCGTCCGAAATCAAACGCTGGTGCACGGCGTCGGTCGGCGGAAGCTCGCGGATACGCAGCTCGATCTGCGTCAGCATGACACCTAGCGCAGAGCTTTCCAGCATTGCATCCGATGATGTGCGCGCAGGCCTGCGCGGATAGTAGTTGCCTGGCGGCGCCGGCTCGCTGGACCACGTGCTGGCAATCGCCGCCGCGGTATAGACGCGCAATTGCTGCCGCACCGGGTCGGCTGCGCTGCCGTATTCGGTCAGCAGTTGATCGAGCTGGATGATATCGGTCGCGAAGCCCCGCACATCATTGCCGATAGTATCGAACGAGGCCTTCACCGATGTGGTCAGCAATCCCAGCACCAGCGCCGCGAATGTCACCAGCATGGTGACGACAAGCTGGATCAGTTCCACCGTCTCTCGGCTGCGGTGCCGTTCCGAAAGCAACGGACGCACCAGCAGCCCGGCACCGCTGGCGCCGAGCAGCAGGATCAGCAGCCACAACGAGTCCCATAGCTCGGTCATGCGCCCTCGGTCCTTTTATAGCCGATCGGGCGCCACGCAGGGGATCGCTACACGTCCGGCAGGGGAGGATGGTCGCAAGCCGCGTTTTGTGCCAAGTGTGGCCTGAAGCGGTGGTCAGCACATCGCCCACGAAGCCATCTCGGGAGCCGAAATGAAACGCCGTCAGTTCATGTCCGCCGCCGCTACCGCCGCCGCATTTGGCCGGTCCACCTTGTCATCGGCCGCCTTGGCGCAGCCGGCAATCGGCGGCAAGGCGAAAACGCTGATTCACGTGCCGCAGGCCAATCTTACCAGCCTGGATCCCGTATGGACCACGGCGCAGGTCACCCGCAACTACGCCGGCATGGTGTTCGAAACGCTCTACGGCCGCGACGAATCGCTCGACCCCAAACCGCAGATGCTCGAAGGCCACGAAGTGTCATCCGACGGCCTGCGCTGGACCATGCGCCTGCGCGATGGCCTGCTGTTCCACGATGGCAGCAAGGTGCTGGCGCGCGATTGCGTCGCGTCCCTGCAACGCTGGATGAAGCGCGACTCGATCGGCGTTTCCATTGCCGAACGTCTGGATGCTCTGGAAGCGGCGGACGATCGTACGCTGGTATGGCGGTTGAAGAAGCCGTTCGCCTCGTTACCGGCGGCGCTGTGCAAAACCCAGCCGACACCGGTGATCATGCCGGAGCGGCTGGCGCAGACCGATCCGTTCAAGCAGATCACCGAAGTGGTCGGCAGCGGCCCATTCCGTTTCATAGCTAATGAATGGGTGGCTGGAAGCCAGGCGGTGTTCGTGAAGTTCGACCGCTACAATCCGCGTCCGGAGCCGGCCAGCTTCTGTGCCGGCGGCTATCGCGTGCTGGTGGATCGGGTGGAATGGAGGATCATCCCCGATCCCGCCACTGCCGCGAATGCGCTGGTCAATGGCGAGGTGGACTGGCTGGATTCACCCTTGCCCGATCTGCTGCCGATGCTGGGCAAAACCGAAGGTGTAACAGTTGGGCCGATCGACATCTACGGCACGTTCGGCGGATTGCGGCCGAATGCGCTGCAGGGCCCCACCGCCAATCCCGCCATCCGCCGCGCGATCCTTGCCGCCATTGACCAGACCGAGGTCATGACCGCGGTGATGGGTGACGACCCCAAACTGTACCGTGCGCCGGTCGGCTTCTTCCTGCCGGGCACACCGTCGGCCACCGACGCAGGGATGGACCGCGTCCGCAAGCGCCCCAGTACGGATGAAATCAAGGCGATGCTGAAGCAGGCCGGCTACGGCGGCGAGCGGATTGTGCTGCTGCACCCGACGGATCAGGTCTATTACAATGCGATGATTGGCGTCGTGGCGCCGTCGCTGCGCAAGGTCGGGCTCAACATCGATGAGCAATCGGTCGATTGGGGCACCGTGGTGCAGCGCCGCACCAGCAAGGAGCCGTTGGACAAGGGGGGCTGGTCGCTGTTCCCCTATGGTGCGCCGGCACCCGAGTACCGCGATCCGGTGTTCGCGACCAATCTTCGCGCCATTGGTCAGAAGGCGTGGTTCGGCTGGCCTACCGACGAGAAATTGGAAGCGATGCGCAACACCTGGATGGACAGCAACGATCCGGCCGAGCGCAAGCAACTCGACGCGGCGATCCAGGTCGAAGCGTTCGAATTGGTGCCGTTCGTTCCGCTCGGGCAGTACCTGCCGCCCGCAGCATGGCGGAACAACCTCAAGGGCCTGCTGAAGGGCGCCATCCCGGTGTTCTGGAACGTCAGCAAAGCCTGACTCTATGTGCGGCGCGCGGCGGATCAGGGTGCCACCCGCCGCTCTTAATTCCCCGCCGCCGCCACCGCGTGCGACGGCCGCGCCACCACACGAACCACACGTTGTGCAGGCGCCATTCCCGCCCCAAACCAATCGATCGTGCGGCGCAAACCTTCAGCCAGACGCACACGCGGCGACCAGCCCAGCAGGCGCTGCGCCAGGGCGATGTTCGGGCATCGCCGCTGCGGATCATCGATCGGCAACGGCCGGCGTACTACCGCAGACCGCGATCCGGTCATCCGCAGCACCAGTTGCACCAGGTCCCGGATGGTGATCTCGCCCGGATTGCCAAGGTTGACCGGTCCCTCGATCCTGTCCGGATGCAACAGCAGCCGCAGCAGGCCGCAGACGAGATCATCGATATAGCAGAAGGACCGCGTCTGATGGCCTTCGCCGTAGATGGTGATGGGCATTCCCGCCAGCGCCTGGGTCACGAAATTGGAAACCACCCGCCCATCGTCAGGCGACATGCGCGGCCCATACGTGTTGAAAATCCGCGCCACCCGCACGTCCACCAATCCCGTGCGAAGCTGATCGAAACACAGTGTTTCCGCCGCCCGCTTGCCCTCATCGTAGCACGCCCGAGGCCCCGTCGGATTGACGTTGCCGCAATAACTCTCCGGCTGCGGATGCACGCCCGGATCGCCATACACCTCGCTGGTTGAAGCCATCAGCAAACGCGCGCCGTTCGCCTGCGCCAGCGCCAACAGATTTCGCGTGCCGACAACGCTGGTCATCAGCGTGTGCACCGGGTCCGCCTGATACCGCGGCGGCGACGCCGGGCAGGCGAAGTTCAGTACCGCATCCACCTCCACGCGCGGCAGCTCGTCGATCACATCCGCCTCGATGAACTCGAAACGCGGTTCGCGGCGGAGCGTCGCAAGATTCTCCAGCCGCCCGGTCATCAGGTTATCCAGGCAGATCACCCGTGCCCCGTCCGCCAGCAGCGCCTCGCATAAATGCGAGCCTATGAATCCTGCCCCGCCGGCAACCAGAAAGCTTTTGCGGTGTCGCAGCTTCATGCCTCGGCTCCTGCCGCCGTTACGATGCGCATCAGGCTCCGACGCTCGTTCCACATGCGGGCTTCTTCAAGAAAGCCCTCCAGTTCCTGGGCGCGAATGTCCGCCGTGTGGCGATCCATCGTCCGTGCCCGGCCGGCGGCACCGATTGCGCTGCGTCTGCTGTCGCGCACAGCCATTGCCCGCATCACGTCCTCCGTGCCACGCGCCACCAGCAGGTCACGCCCGGGCTGGAAAAACGTCTCCAGGCCCGGCCAGAGATCCGACAGGATGGGGCAGCCGCAGGCGCTCGCCTCGAACAGCCGCACGCTCGGGCTATAGCCCGCCAGCCGCATGTCCGCGCGCGTCAGATTCAGTGCCCAACCCAGACTGGAGTAGAAATCCGGATGACCCGCCGGGCCCAGATGCTCGATACGATCGACATTGGCCGGCCAGCAAATCGTGTCCGGATACAACGGGCCGACAACGGCGAATCGATGTTGCGGCAGGCGTCGTGCCGGCTCGATCAGCAGCCGCTCCAGCATCGGCTGACGATCGGCGCTGTAGGTGCCAAGATAACCCAAGTCCCACTGTCGCCGCGTCGGCATTGGCCGATGCAGCTCGGCATCCACCGTGCAATAAAGCGGACGGGCCAGCCGGGCGCCGTAGTCACGTTCCAGCACCTGCAGGCTCGGTCCACCGGTGAACGACAGATACAGATCGAAGCGCGGAATCTGACCCGGCCGCAGATAGTCAGCGCCGCCCTCGGCCAGCGCCGCCATCGTTACCGGCGTATCGATATCATAGAAACCCAGCACGCGTGCCAGGCCGGCGATTTGGTCGATCACCGCGGCACCATTCGGCACATACGACCCTACAATCACCGCATCAGCCTGCGTGATCTCACGGTTGTATCGATCAAGATCGGCAAGGTGGTCATAAAAGCGAAGCGCACAGAAATCGGCTGCCGGCAGATCGCGATGCGCCGCATACCACGGCTGATCGCGTTCCAGGAACAGCACCTCGTGGCCGCATCGGTCCAGCGCCCGCAGCAGCGCTCGGTATGTCGTGGCGTGACCATTGCCCCAGGAAGAGCTGAGGCTCAGGCCGAGAAACACCAGTCGCATCTTGCCCCCTATGTCAACGCCGTCGCCCGTTTGCGCGCCAGCGCGGCGCGGAACAGCACATCCACCTGTCCGGCACGTCCGGAGTATGTATGGTTGGCAAGAACACGCTCTCTGCCACGCCGCCCGATCTGCTCCGCTCGGGTCGGCGTCAGGGCTGCCAGATGCGCGGCTACGTCGCGACCATCGCGGGCGACAAGTACCTCCTTGTCGGGGGCAAGAAACAGCTCGATGCCGTACCAGGAATCGGTGATCACGCATGCACCAGCGCCCGCTGCCTCGAACACGCGCGTCGCCGGACAGAAACCCATGGCGGCCATGCTTTCGCGCGCAACGTTCAGCACCGCCAATGCCGAGCAGTTGAACGCGTTGTGGCGATCGGTTCCGACATGTCCAAGTCGGTGCACATTGCCTGACACGCTAGCATCCCCGCCCCACCCGCCCAGCAGGAAGCGCCGGTCCGGCAGCAGTTCCGCCGCCCGGAAGAAGAATTCACGAGCCCGCACCTCGCGATCCGGCATACGATTGGCGAGAAACGAAAGGTCTGCCCGAAGCGCAGGATCGGCCGTAACCGGGTAATGCGTCTCCGGGTCCAGTGCGTTATAGACCGGCACGCATGATACGGCGCCAAGCTCTGTGTACGCATCCACAACCGGCTCGCCGCCGCCGTACGTCAGCACCATGTCGATCGACGACAGGCTCCGCCGTACCGGGTGCTGCGGGTCGTCACGCATCTCTGCGATCGTTGCTGGGGCATCGACATCCCAGAACACCCGCAATGCGTCCACGCGCGGCGCGCTGATCACTCCTGCCAACAGCGCATCATCGAATACGCCGACGCCGCTGGCCTTCACAACCACCTCGGCTGCCGCCGCCTGCGCAACTACGCGGCGGACGCCCTGCTCGGTTGCCGGATAGACGACCACCTGAGCCCACGGCGGCGGGTCGATATCGCGGTGCGCCTGGCGGTCGAAGGCATCGGGCTCGTAGAAGGTGATGTCCCACCCGCGCTGCGACAGTGGTTCCAGAACGCCGCGATAATAGGTTGCGGCGCCATTCCAGTAAGACGACAGCAGGCTGGATCCGTAGAACGCAAGACGCATCACGCGGCCTCCTGCCGCGGCGCGGCGCCAAGACGTGCGGCAATTGCCAGCAGCTCATCCGCGCGGTGTGCGCAGGTGTGGCGCGCGTCGATAACGGCGCGGCCCGCGGTCGCCAGCGACCGACGCAGGCAACCATCCGCTGCAATCGCACGCATGTGGTCCTGCATTTCGCTCGGCGAATGCGCCATGAGGAAATCACGGCCTGGCTGAAACAGCGCTTCGGAATCCAGCCACGGCGCGCACAGTAGCGGAATTCCGCAAGCCAGTGCCTCGAACACCCGGATCGTCGGGATGCCCGGCAGATGCGTGGTGTAGAATCGCCGCGGCACGTGCACCGTCATCATGTGCCGCGCGAACACCGCCGGCACCTCCGCGTTCGCTATCCACCCGCGATAACAGGCACCAGCCGCTGCCAATGCCGCAAGCGCGGAATCAGGGTAGCGAACACCGTGCACATCCAGCGGCAGAGACAGCACAGCGGTCGGTCGCAGCAGGTAGTCTTGCAGTTCGTCGCTGCGTTCGTCATCGCCCCAATTGCCGATCCATACCACCCCGCTGCGCGGCTGCTCTAGGGCAGGTGGGCGGAAACGTCGAGCGTCCGCGGCCTCATGCCACACGAAAGCACGCGATCCCCAGCCGTACCCGCGGTAAACCCGCGCCAGCGTTTCGCCGAACGCAAGCACGCCATCATAGAACGACAGATCCAACCGACTGATCGCTTGCGGATCGGACACCGCGCGATGATGCGTATCGTGAAACAGCAGCAGGAAATGCCCATGCTTGCGCCGACGGCCGATTGCCGCGATCAGGGCTGGGTCGGTCCATTCATGCACCAGGACCAGATCGGCGCCATCCAGCATGGCATCCAGATCGGGGCCAATCAGATGCGCGCGTGAAACCAGCTCGGGGTAGTGGCGCCCAAAACCATCCAGCGGGGCGGTGCCGTGATCGGCGGCCAGGTTCGTGCGGCTCCAGCCTTCGGCCGGTTCGTAGCTGTGCACGTCGTGTCCGCGCGCGAGCAACTCGCTCAGCACGCCGCGCAGGAAGTGGGCATTGCCGTGGTTCCAGCAGGACACCAGACTGTGCGTGAAACAGACAATGCGCATCACGCGGCGGCCATTGCGCGATCGGCCAGCAGCTCGCGATGTACCGCCCAGGTGCCGGCGATCATCGCCTCCGGTCCATATCGCCGAGACTGTTCCCTGGCGACCGTGCCAAGCTGATCGCACCTTGTTGGCTCTGCAACAAGTGCGCGCAACGCGTCGGCTATCCGGATCGGATCGGACGCATCGACGAACAGCGCGGCACCGTCCCACAGCTCTCGAAAGCTTGGAATATCGGACAGCAGCAATGCACAACCGGCCTGCGCGGCTTCCAGCACCGCTAATCCGAACGGCTCGTAGCGTGCAACGGAAACGAACACGGCGGCGCGGGCATACTCGCAGGCAAGTCCGGCAGCGCCAAGAGTCCCCAGCAGCCGCAGATTACGCGGCGCAACAGCGGCACCGTTCGGCCCGCTGATCGGTCCGGCGGCACGCACCGGCACGCTGGACAATCCCGCTGCCGCGTCCAGCATGCCGATATTCTTGCCCTCGTCCCACAACCGACCGGCGGTCAGCGCATGCGATCGCTTGCTCCGTTGCACCTGCATCGACCGCGCGCCATTCGTCACCACTTGGACTGGTCGTTGCAACCCATAGAACGCCGCAAGCTCGGCGGCGAAGCTGCGGCTGGGCGCCAGCACCGCATCTGCGGCAAGCAGACCACGGCGCGTGCATTCCGCCCGCCACGCGAGCTCTGGCGGAAGATCGCCGCCGCGCACCGCGCGCCACCAGGTCCCGACACAGGAATGCGCCATTGTAACGACCGGCGCCGGCAAATCGACGTCCGCCACCAGCGCCGGCGCGTGAAGCTGGATGGTATCGGCGTCCCAATCGACGGCGATGGACGCAAGCGTGCAGCCCGCGCGCCGTAAGTCCTCCGCGCTGTCGGCGGTCCAGTCGAGCGGCAGATCGGTGATGGTGGTGTCGCAACCATTCAGCGATGCAGCTTCCGCGCGCTGTGCGGCATTCGGGCGGGGACCCAGAATGGCCAGCAGCACCTGCGTGCCACCGGCTGTCAGTCCGGCCGCCAACTCCAGGGTCTGGCGCCACACGCCGCCGACCGCATCGGTCGTCAGCATGACGCGATAGCTCCGCCTCCCCCGCCCTTGCGGGGGAAACGGTCGGGGTGAGGCGGCCATCACAGACTGGCCTCCAACTCCGGCAAGGGCAGGGGACGCGCCTCCTGGATCTCGCTGAAACGATCGAACTGCGCCAGATAATGCGCGTGCGCACGTTCCCACGCATCATCGTCGGGCTCGCCCCAGAGCCGCCGGTAATCGGGCGATGATGGATACGGGAACAGCGGCACCGGATCGTTCGCCCACACGCCCTGTTGCTGCAATCCGGACCGCCATTCGGCAATCATCGCGGCGTCGTCGCCGGCCGATTTGATCAGATTGGCCTGCACGAACGGAATCGACCGCCGCGCATGGACCAGTCGCGCCGTCAGCTCTTCGGTGCTCAGCCGGCATTTCTTGTCCAGCGCTTCGCGGCCTTCCGGCGTCAGGCTTTCCACCCCGGCTTCCACCGAAACGCAGCCCGCGGCACCCAACAGGTCCAGCATCTCCGGTTTCCAAAGATCGACCCGCGTCTGCACGCCGAACTGCACCGGCCTGTCGCGCAATGCTTCCAGCAGCGGGCGCTGCGGCAGAAATATCTCGTCGATGAAGTAGATATAGCCCACACCTTGCGCGATCAGCCCGTCGATCTCACGCAGCAGTGCATCCAGCTCACGCCGTCGGTAGCTGTCGCGGAAATCGACCTTGGCGCAGAAACTGCACGCGTACGGGCAGCCGCGTGACGCCTCGACTTCCGCGCCCGGCGCATCCGGCGCGCTGTCGAATCGATGATGATGATGCCGGTGTCGCGCGATCCACGAATCCGGCCAGGACAACGCCGGCAGATCGACGAAGGATGCCGCCTGCGGTCCGCCATTCACGCGCACCGTCGCACCGTCGTGCCACGCCGCACCGGGCACACGATCCGCAGCGCCCCGGTCGGCAAGCTCCGCAATCGACTCGTCCGGTTCACCCTGCAGCACCACGTCCACGCCCAGCTTGCGCAGCGCGGTTCGCGGCGTCGAAGATCCATGCGGCCCGATCGCCACGGTCATTGCCGGCCCGTCCAGCAACCGGATCAGCTCACCGGGAACCGTCAGTTCCGGCGGTGCGCAGCGCCAGAACAGATAGCTCGGCGCGGTGCTGACCACGATCATATCGGGCCGGAATTCCAGCGCCTGTGTGGCGAGTTCGGCGGCCTCGGTTCGATTCAGATGCCCGTCCAGCGTCAGGGTCCGATGGCCGTGCTGTTCCAGACGAACTTTCGCGCAGGCGAGTTCCAGCGGCAGATGCGGCTCGCGACAACCGAAATAGATGCTGTGTTCGAACCGCCACGGCGGGTTCAGCAGGGCTACTCTCATGCCGGCACCGCCACGCGCGTCGCAAAACTGCGCAGCATGCGCGCAACGCCGGGGCGCCAGCCGATCGGCTCCGCCAATCCCAGTGCCGCGCGCGCACGCCGTGCATCTGCAACGAACCAGCGCTGATCGTTCGGTCTCCAGGGCGCGAAGCGCAGCTCCACACTGTGCCCCAGCTCGGCTTCGATATGGCGCAGCAAATGCAGCAGGCTGACGGCATTATCGGGACCGCCGCCCAGGTTGAACGCTCGGCCGGCGACATCGCCGATCCGCCGCCACGCGCCGATATAGGCCGCCACCGCGTCATCCACATGCAGGATATCGCGCACCTGGCAACCATCACCGTAAATGGTGATCCCTTTTCCGGCGATTGCCTTCAGCGCGAAATGCGCAACCCACCCCTGATCTTCAGTGCCGAGCTGGCGAGGACCATAGATGCAGCTCATGCGCAGCACGGCTGTCGGCACGCCGAAGCTTTCCGCATAATCCAGCACGTACTGATCGGCCCCACCTTTGGAGCAGCCGTAGGGCGTACAGAAATGCAGCGGCCGGCTCTCGTCGATTCCATGCGATGCCAGTCGGTTGTCACGCGGGTGATACGCCTGGCCATCGCGCAGCAGCGCGACGTCGGCCAGGCCGCCATAGACCTTGTTGGTGCTGGCAAAGATCAACGGGATGCGGCGACGCCGCACCGCTTCCAGCAAATTCACGGTGCCCAGCAGGTTCACCCGCAGATCGGCCAGCGGATCGTCCATGCTTGTGGTAACCGCCACTTGCGCCGCGAGATGAAACACCGCACGGGCGTCACGCGCCGCATCAGCGACAGTAGCGGCATCGCGCACGTCCGCGATAATGCATTCGATGCCGGGATGGCGCGTGCACAACCAGTCAAGATTGGCCGCCACGCCCGGACGCGCCAGGGAATCGAGTATCCGAACGGGTTCACCCAGGCGGGCAAGGCGGTCCGCCAGAGCGCTGCCGATGAACCCGGCGCCGCCGGTGATCAGCAAGGGCGCATTCGCTGTCATGCGACGAGCCCACGCACTTCAAGCTCCTGCCGCGCCTCGGCGACCCGGTCGATGGCGCGCTGGCGGCGAACCCAATCGACCAATTCAACCATCCCCTCGCGCAACGCGCGCAGCGGAGTGAAACCGAGTCGTTCCCGTGCCAGGCTGATATCGGCAAAGCAGTGTCGGATATCGCCAGCCCGTGCTTTGCCGAGCTCTTCCGGAAATAGTTCCGGCCGGTCCATCGCCGCAGCGAGTTGAACGCCGATCTCGCGGATCGTCACGCTGCCTCCGCTGCCGATATTGAACACGCCGCCGGCCGCATCCGGCGCCTCGATCGCCCGCACGAACGCCTGCGCAACGTCGGTCACGTGTACCAGGTCGCGCCGTTGTGCGCCGTCTTCGAACACCTGCGGCGGCTTGTTGTTCAGCAACCGCGACGCGAAGATCGCCAGCACGCCGGTATAGGGATTCGATAGCGCCTGACCCGGCCCGTACACGTTGAACAGCCGTAGTGCCACGCCCTGCATGCCGTACGCCGGCGCGACAGTCAGCACAAGCCGTTCCTGCACGAACTTGGTGATCGCGTACACGGAAGCGAGCGATGGCCGCTTCCACTCCGGCGTCGCAACCGGCATCAGCGTCTCGCCCGCCGCATTGACCGGGTCCCAACCGGCGCGCGGATCGCGCACGGCATCTTCGACCAGCGTTCCGTCGGCTGCACGGTACAGCCCTTCGCCGTAAACGCTCATTGATGACGCGACCACCACCCGCCGTACCGGCGAAGCGACCAATGCTTGCATCAGCACGGCGGTGCCGAGATCATTCGCGCCGACATAGCGATCGATTTCATACATGCTCTGGCCGACGCCGACCTCGGCCGCGAGATGCACCACGGCGTCGATACCGCGCACCGCTTTGCGCATGAGATCACAGTTGCGCACATCGCCGATCGTCAGCTCAACGTCCTGCAAACTCGGATCCAATCTTTGGCGCGCGTGGACCTGTTCGATCAGTTCATCGATCACGCGCACCTGATAGCCACGCGCCAGCAGCGCGCGGCAGAGATGACGTCCGATGAAGCCGGCCCCGCCGGTAATCAGTATGCGATTGGCCACGAACCATTCCTTGCGATGAGCGTTGCCGATGCGATCCAGCAGACGATGCGGCGGTAGTCCGTTCTGCGGTTGCCCAACCCACGGTCGGGATGAATGTTCCTTCACAGCCGGTTGACGGCCTGCGAGAAGCGAGGCTTCTTGGGCCGTCGGGTTCATGCAACCCGCCAGAACATAGTTGCTGCCGACAAATCTGACAGTCGAAGCAAGAGTTTATGACACCCAAGAAGCTGTTCCTGTAACGGACAAATGAAAATGATCGACACCATCTCCATTAAAACCCGTCTGTTCAGGCAACCGGATCTTCCGAATCCGACAGTTATTTCTGCCACTTCACTCGCGCGTGATCATTCTGTTCAATGCACCGCGAACAGCCGCCGCCTCGGCCGCCGTCACGGATGAGTGACACGTCACAGTAACAAACGGGTTAGCACCGCGGCGAAACCCATGGCCGGCAGCGTTGTTCTGGCAATTCGCTCTGGACGAGGTCTACCCCATGGCAGCACATTCTCCCCCGGTTCCGCCCGATCAGCGCAGCGACAAGGCGCCTGAAAACCCGGCCACATCCACCAGGCCAAAAGACCAGACTACCGAGAAGACCAAGGACCCGAAAACTGATCGCTACGGGGCCGTCAAGCAGAACACCACCAACAAGGGTTATCAGCAGGACCGATGAGCCACAGCGGCACCGCCCGCGACACCTCGATCCGCACCTATCGGACCAATCGGAACTTCGCCGTCACGGCGGAGCCGCCGCCCTCCGCCGGGGCGGAGCGAACTGCCGCACCGATCTTTGTGGTGCAGAAGCATGCTGCCCATCGCGCCGGCCTGCACTGGGATTTCCGGCTGGAACACGGCGGCGTGCTTTGGAGCTGGGCGGTGCGCAAAGGCCCGTCGCTCGATCCGAAGGACAAGCGTATCGCCGCCCATGTCGAGGACCATCCGCTCGATTATGCCGGGTTCCAGGGAGCCATCCCAGATGGCCAGTACGGTGCGGGCACCGTGGAGACCTGGGACCGCGGCACCTGGGAACCGATCGGCGACCCGGATGTGGGCATGGCTAAAGGTGAACTGACCTTTGTACTGCATGGCAGCCGCCTGAACGGTCGTTTCCACCTGGTCCGGATGAAGCCGAAGCCACGCCAGCGCGGCGATAACTGGCTGCTGATCAAGGGCCACGACGAAGCCGAGCGCCCCGGCATCGATGCCCCCACGCTGGAGCAACAGGTCGCACTTCCTTCCCCCTCTCCCACGAAGCGGGGGAAAGGGGGCGGTGAGGGGGCTCCCGCGGAAAACGCCGTCCGCGGGAAGCTGCCGAAAAGCCAACTGCCTCAGCTTTGCGCCACCGCCGACGAACCGCCGGTCGGTGACTCCTGGCTGTCCGAGATCAAGTTCGACGGCTATCGGCTGCTGATTTTTCTGGAAAACGGAACGGCCCGGATCATCACCCGCAACGGCCATGACTGGACGGATCGCCTGCCCGCCCCGGCGCGGGATGCCGCCAAGGTAAAGGCACAAACGGCGCTTCTGGACGGCGAACTGGTGGCGTTGCGCAAGGACGGAAGCACCAGCTTCCCCGACCTGCAGGCCGCACTCGCTGCCGGCCAGACCGAGCAACTGCATTTCTACGTATTCGACCTGCTGCATCTGAACGGATGGGATCTGCGCCCCTGCCGATTGCTGGACCGCAAGCGACTGCTGGCCGGTTTGTCCGATTGGTCCGGCATGTTTCGCTACAGCGATCATCATGTCGGCGGCACCGCGGCGATGCGGCGCGAAGCTTGCCGGATGGGACTCGAGGGCATCGTCTGCAAGCAGGCCGATGCTCCGTACCGCGCTGGGCGGGGGCACGGCTGGGTGAAGGTGAAGTGCCAGGGCCGCGAGGAATTCGTGGTGCTCGGCTGGACCCCGCCGCGCGGCAGCCGCGCGGGCCTGGGGGCCCTGCATCTCGGATTCTATGATACGGCCGGCCGGCTGCATTACGCCGGCGGCGTCGGTACTGGATTTTCCGATGGCGAGCTGGCGCGGCTGCGGGCCAAAGTCGATAGACTGGCGGCTGACGCGCCGAAGGACTTGCTGGCTGCCGGGGACCCAATTGATCGTTCCGTCCACTGGGTGCGCCCGGAACTGGTCGTCGAGGTGCAGTTCGTCGGCTGGTCGGGCGCCGGGCGTGTGCGGCATGCGGTCTATCTCGGAGAACGCGAGGACAAGTCGGCAAATGAGGTGATCCGAGAGCTGCCCGACCCGACTGCAAAACGAAATGCACCGCCACTTCCCCCCTCCCCTCGCGACAGGAGGCGACAGCCCAGCGACGAAACCCCGCCGCCACAACCAACCCGCATCATCACCGCGCGGGCACCGAAGAAGGCCGCAAGCATGCTCGGCGGCGTCACCCTGACCCATCCGGATCGCGAACTGTGGCCCGGCATCACCAAACGGGATCTGGCCGAATACTGGCAGTCGATCGGCGATGCCGCATTGCCCGGACTGGCCCACCGTCCGCTTGCCATCGTCCGTTGTCCCGAAGGTATCGCCGGAGAGCATTTTTTCCAGAAACGCGGCCACGGACATCTGCCACCGCAAATTCGCGCAGCCGATGCCGATGGTTCGCCTTATCTGGCCATCGACGACCTGGACGGACTGCTGGCCCTGACGCAGATATCCGCCATCGAGCTTCACCCCTGGGGCGCCTCCGAAGCCGATCCGCTGCATCCGGATCGGCTGGTGTTCGACCTTGACCCCGGGGAAGGCGTGCCGTTCGCGGACGTGGTGAAAGCCGCGCGCGAGGTGCACGATCGGCTGAGCGCTTTGGGCTTGGTTTCGTTCTGCCGCACCACCGGTGGCAAGGGCCTGCACGTCGTCGTGCCGATCACGCCCAAATCCGATTGGGACGAGGCGAAAGCATTCTGCCACGCCTTCGCCGAAACGCTCAGCCAGGAACAGCCCGACCGCTATCTGCCCACACTGAAGAAGGTGGACCGCAAAGGCCGCATCCTTGTTGACTGGCTGCGCAACGGACTGGGTGCAACCGCCATCTCGTCCTTCTGCCCGCGCGCCCGCCCCGACGCCACGGTGGCAACACCGCTTGCCTGGGATGAGGTTTCGGCGAAACTCGATCCGGCTGCATTCACGGTGCGCAGCATCCCGCAGCGCCTGTCGCGGCAACGCAAGGATCCGTGGGACGAATTCGTCACCACCAAACAGGATCTGCCTGACATTCCGCGGGAACGCGTCCCGCCGCCAAAAGGCGCCGGATCACGCCGCCCGGTCATCGTCTTCGCCCCCAAACCGAAACGTCGCACTTGAAATCACGCCAATTCTCTCCCTTGCGGGACAGGTCGGGGCGGCCTTGCGCGCTAGCTCAGGGCTCTCACGACCACCATCGCGGCACCGCCTCCGCCCAACTCCGACAGAAATGACGTAGCCATGTTCGGCCAGGTAGCGAACCGCCGGCAGATGGCCCTCATTTTCCGGTCCGATCGGCCCGAGCCGGCGATACGGATTGTATTCCATCACCGCCGGAAATCGTCCCTCCGGCACGGGCCGGGTGATCCGCAGATTGAACTCCACCCCGTCGCGCATCGTCACACGGACGCCGGACAGTACCGTGACCGCATATCGGCTGGTATCAGGAGTTTGCATGCACGTAGAGATACGGCGTAACGGGATCGATGCTGCCGAAACTTGCGGTCAGCCGGCCATTCGTCAGATCGGCCTGGCTGTAGCCGGTCAGCGTCAGCGACGCGGTCGGTTTGCCCAGCGTTGTCGCGTGCAGGGTCAGGCCGGTATAGCCGGCAGCTCCATCGGAGTTCACCCAGTTGAGGGTGAAATTACCGGGAGTGATGCCCCAGACGGTTGCATCGTCGCCGGCGTGCATGCCAACCACGGTGGTCCAGATATCCGCTGGGGTTATCCGGTCATCGACATAGAAGGTATCTGTCCCGCTGCCGCCGCTCAGGAAATTGGAACCAGGTCCGCCATCCAGCACATTGATCCCGCCATGCACCGAAATCGCATCGCCGCCGCTGCCGCTGTGAATGAACCAGTTGTCGGTGCTGGCAGAAAGATTGATGCTGTCGCGGGTAACGTTGATATACTGCTCCTGCAGACCCTGCACGGGGCCGCTGTAGCTTTGCCCTGCGGCCGTGAACGCCTGATGCGTGGTGGTGTCGTAGGCGGCGAGTATCGCCGGCCCTGGCGGGGCAGGGGGTGGGGCCGGGGGAGGGGGCGGCGCTGGCGCGGCGTCATCCTGTTGCACCCAGGCCTCGATCTGGTTGAACACGGTGTCGGTAATCTGCACAAAGGTGCCCGGACCCGAAATTCCCTGACCACTGGAAACGACGCCGACCACCTGCGGCAGACCGTTGGTTCCGTTGATCCATACCGGCCCGCCGCTGGAACCTGGACCGATCGACGTGCCATCCAGCACGCTGTAGAAGGGATCCTGCGTTACTGTCTGCTGACTCGATTCCATCAACTCGCCGGCGACGGTCGGATAGCCGGTCACATTGACGGTGCCGCCCGAAAAGCCGGCCAGCAGTCCCATAGTGCCAAGGCTGCTGAACGACTGCGACAGATGGATCACCGCGTAGTCAAATTGCGACTGGAAGGGCGAAATGGTATCGTTTGGATCCTGGATCTGAAAGTAATGAAAATTGGTGGTGGTGGTCGATCCGAATTGCGCATAGCCGTTCGAATACGCCGGGGTTACCCGGATGTCCGCGGCGGGGCCAGAATCGGAGCTGTACACCACGTGCGAGGCGGTCAACACCTCGTCCGGGGATATCAGCACACCCGAGCCGCGCAGCCCGGCGCCGCCGATCGTGTCGGTGATGTAGACGACGGTTCGGTAGGGATAACTTGAGGAATCGAAGCTCATGTCGCGTGGTCCTTGCAATCAGCGGTTGCGACCCGGCCCGACCTTGATGTGAACATTCTTCAAACGAATCTAGCGTATCGGATGGTGAACGACAATCCCTGTCCGCGGAGCCATCGACGCGCAAGCGGAACGGCCACCGAAGGCCGTCAGACCCGCTCGAAAATCGCCGCGATCCCCTGACCACCGCCGATGCACATCGTCACCAGCGCATATCGCCCTTGAATTCGCCTCAACTCGTACAACGCCTTTACCGTCAGGATCGCGCCGGTGGCGCCGACCGGATGCCCGAGCGCTATGCCTGACCCGTTCGGATTCGTTCTGGCCGGATCGAGCCCCAGATCCTTCGCCACCGCGCACGCCTGCGCTGCAAATGCCTCGTTCGACTCGACCACATCGATATCCGCCAGCGCCAGACCGGCGCGCTCCAGCGCCCGGCGCGTCGCCGGTACCGGCCCGATGCCCATCACCTTCGGATCAACCCCCGCATGCGCATACGCCACCAGCCGCCCGAGCGGCTTCGCACCGCGTTTCTCCGCCGTGCGCCCGTCCATCAGCACCACCGCAGCCGCACCATCATTGATGCCGGACGCATTGCCGGCGGTCACTGTGCCATCCTTGCGGAAGGCCGGGCGCAGCTTTGCCAGATCCTCGATCGCCGCATCCGGACGCACGTGCTCGTCGGCGTCGAACACGGTCTCGCCCTTGCGCGTCTTCAGCCGCACCGGATGGATCTGCTCGGCGAAGCGCGCCTCCTTGATCGCCCGCGCCGCGCGACGGTGCGATTCCACCGCCAGCGCGTCCTGCTGCGCCCGCGTGATCTGGTGAGATTCCGCCAAGTTCTCGGCGGTCTCTCCCATGTGGATGTGGTGTGTCGGGTCATGCAGCGCAGCCAGCATCATATCGACCATCGCCGTGTCGCCCATCCGCGCGCCCCAGCGCACACCCTGCGCCAGATAGCCAGCGCGGCTCATGCTTTCCGCACCGGCGCCAATCGCGATATCGACATCCCCCAGCAGAATGCTCTGAGCCGCGGAAACGATCGCCTGCAGCCCGGAGCCGCACAACCGGTTCAACGTCAGCGCCGGCGCGTCCTGCGTCACCCCCGCATTCAGGGCGGCGACGCGGGCGAGATACATGTCCTTCGCCTCGGTGTGGATGACGTTGCCGAACACCACCTGGCCGACCTCGTCGTTCCCGACCTCTGCGCGGGCCAGCGCTTCGCGCACCACCTG
Organism: Acetobacteraceae bacterium; assembly: GCA_035475215.1. Classification (GTDB taxonomy): domain Bacteria; phylum Pseudomonadota; class Alphaproteobacteria; order Acetobacterales; family Acetobacteraceae; genus DATDIC01. The sequence goes on from DATIMO010000294.1 coordinate 19,221, forward strand.
CGCCCCAAGTTCGGTCGGCGGCACATCCTTCAGCGCGCCGCCGAAATCACCGATCGCGGTGCGCACGCCAGAGACAATCAGGACTTCGCGGGACATCGACTGCTCCTTCGCTGGCTGGAACACGCATCCTGCATGGCGTGTCGCACGCTGCAAGTGTCCTATTCTAATTTCATTGCGGCGCTATAGGAGTTTTTCAGCAAACTGCCAGTCCATAGGTCAAGCTGGGCATCTTCATTGCGCCCTTCCGACCTTTCTGATCTTTGCGTCGAATACCCATGCCGCCCACAAAATCAGTTGTCCGCCACAATGCCTCGTTCACCAGCCCGGCCTATTCTCGCGGCGGTAGCGGCGCGGGTGGGACGGTCAGATGAAATACAAAGTTCACAAAGAGCGCGAAGATCGCAAAGGATCCGGTAACGATACCTGATATCGCGCGGCAGATCATCGGACTTGCAATCGAGGTTTGTCGTGCGCCGGGTTTCGGCCTGCTGGAATCGGCCTATGAGGAATGTCTCTGTTGGGAATTGGGACAGGCCCGATTGCGTCACGAATGACAGGTGCGGCGGTTTTTCCGCAGCCTGCCAGAGCTTACCGCCAGAGCTTATCGCCAGGGGAGGGCAGGTGTAACGTAACGTGCAGGAACGGAGGCTGACCGTGCGACCTTTGAACGGAGTGCGCGTGATCGCGCTGGAGCATGCCGTTGCGGCGCCGCTGTGCACACGACATCTGGCTGACCTCGGCGCTGACGTGATCAAGATCGAGCGCCCGAAAGGCGGTGATTTCGCTCGCCACTATGATGATTTCGTGCATGGCGCATCGAGCTTTTTCGTCTGGCTCAACCGCGGCAAGCGCAGCGTCACGCTGGACGTGAAACACCCGGACGGGCGCGGGGTTCTGCATCGCCTGGTGGCCGGCGCCGATGTGCTGGTGCAGAACCTGGCACCCGGCGCTGCGGCTCGGCTCGGCCTCGATCACCCGGCGCTGTCGCCAACCCATGAACGGCTGATCGTCTGCGATATCTCCGGCTACGGCGAAAGCGGCCCCTTCGCGCAGAAGAAGGCCTACGACCTGCTGATCCAGGCCGAGGCAGGATTGATCAGCGTGACCGGCACGCCGGAGCAGCCCGCGCGGGCCGGCATCTCGATCGCCGATATCGCCACGGGAATGTACGCCCAGTCAGGCATCCTGGCGGCGCTGCTGCGGCGGGAACGCACCGGCCAGGGGGCGAACGTGAAAATCGCCATGCTGGACGCGCTGGCCGAGTGGATGACGCATCCGCTCTATCGGTTCGCCTATGCCGGCACGGCCACGCCGCGTGCGCCGACCAGCCATCCGCTGTTGGCCCCGTATGGCGGGCACAAGACCAAAGACGGGCAGGTGATCTTCGGGCTCCAGAATGAACGCGAGTGGGCGGTTTTCTGCACCGGCGTGTTGCGTCGCCCCGAGCTGATCGGCGACCCGAGATTCGCGACCAACATCGTCCGTTGCCAGCATCGCGATGCGCTGACCGAACTGATCGAGGCGTACTTTGCCGACAAGTCTTCGCTGGAAGTGACACAGATCCTTGACCTGGCCGGCATCGCCAACGGGCGCCTCAATCATCCCGGCGACGTCTGGGCCCATCCGCAGCTTGAGGCACGCGACAGATGGCGGGATGTGAATGTCCCCGGCGGGAGGGTGCGCGCCCTGCTGCCGCCCGTCACGTTCACCGATACAGAAGCGGCTATGGGCGACGTCCCCGCGCTGGGCGAGCAGACCGATCAGATTCTGGGCCAACTAGGTTACGGCCCCAACGATATTGCCAGCTTGCGCGCCGGCGGCGCGGTATGAGCAGCTTCGATCCCGCCACGCACCGGATGGTGCCGGAGCAGCGATGGTTCGACGATTTCGGTCTTGGCGAGCGTTTCGTGCTGCCCAGCCGTACCATGACCCATGCCGTCTTCACGGCGTTCCAGGCGGCCAGCGGCGACACCCATCCGATCCACTACGATCTGGAATTCTGCCGCGCGCGTGGCATGCCGGACCTGCTGGCCCACGGGTTCCAGACATTGATCCATACCGCCCCGGGCGCGGGTCTGTTCCCGTTCCAGACCGAGGAATCGCTGGTCGGCTTCCTCGAACAGTCCAGCCGCTTTCTCAAACCGGTCTTTGCCGGCGATACGCTCTATCCGGCTCTGGAAATCGACGAACTGACGCCCAACCGGAGGACCGGAGTGGTCGGCATGCGCAGCACGGTGCATAATCAGCGCCGCGAGCCCGTGCTGGAGGGGCGCCAGCGGTATTTGCTGCGCCGGCGTCCGGATCGCACCGATGCGTCCTGAACCGGCGCTTCGGCCAGTCTATTGGGTTACCCGATCTATCTTGCCGCAAGCGATCGGCAAAGTGACCTGCGCCGGTATAGTTCCCAATGAGGCTACGGAGCCCGGCAGCTTGGTGGACGCTGGTACGCCATGGACAGGCACCACCCGTCGTTCGAGATCGAGGTTCGGTGCGGTCCGCGCCTGCCGTTCGCGGCGGGAGCGTTTTCCCTCCGATCGGGCTGCATGGCAAATGTCGTGCGCCTGCGCCGCGGCAGGCGGTCAGTTGCCGAATTCGCTCTGATGCTTGTGAGCGTGTGTGCTGTCGCGGGACTCTGTCTCGGATCCCGCGGGAGCAGTCCGAGTCTTTTTCTCCCGCGGCGCATCCGGCCAGCGTGCGATCAGTGTGGTCCCTTCAGCCGGACGAGCATTGATTTCAAACGTTCCGCCCTGCATGGCGATCAGGCTTTCGGTGCTTCTGAGTGCAGCCGCGGCGCCCAGCCTGTCGGCCCCCGCGCCGCCGTCCGTGACCGAGATCTGTATTCGTCCGCCGCGTCGTGCCGCGGTGATCAGCACCCGTCCGCTCGGCACCTGCCCGGCGGCGTGGCCTACCATGGCAGCAAGCGCCTCGTGGAACGATCGGCGATCGGCACGAACCTCAAGATCCGGCTGCACCGCAACGTCGAACCGGGTCTGCCATATCGCCCCTGTCTGGATCAGGTCCGTCAGAACGGCCCGAATCTCCCGGTCGATGGTCAGCAGGCCGCGGCGACCTATGTCGTCGGCTGACGCCAGATCATCGGCCGAAGCAGCCCCGCTATCCCCGCCGGCGCCGCCGTGCCGCCCGCTGCCGAGCAGCAAGGATGCGGCCGCTACCCCGGACACCAGAACCGCCGGAACCCACAGGGTCCGGATCCGAGCCGACGTATCTGCCATCCATGCTGACAGCGACATGCGATAATATATACATCTTAAGGTTGCATAGTTCCAGACAATTTCCCGCGCATCGCAGGGGATTTATTTGCCACCGCGGCCGTTACCTGGGTATTCAGCTTCATTCAAAAACGGAAAAGGTCCGGGAAATTGTTCCACATAGACGATGTGGGAT
>DATIMO010000295.1:0-7192 GCA_035475215.1 Acetobacteraceae bacterium
AGTGGCGACGGTCGCGGAGTTGAGCCGCTTGGATTAATCGTCGGCCAGAATCTCACTCAGCGTGACCGGGCAATGGCCCGGCACGGCTGCCGGGGGGGGGCCGTCGATCGTCTCCGGCATCAGGTCAAGCGCGTCCGCATATAGCCCTTCCAGGTCGATGCGTCGTGTCATGGACGGCGCAAACCGGCGTCGCGCCTGGCGACGGAAGGCCCGCATCGCCGATGGCCGCTTTATCGTCCCGCGAAACGCAGTATTCTGGCGCGGCACGGCTTACAGGTTCGTATCGGTGACCCATTCGCTCGAAAGTTTCTTCTGGCCCCAATCTATTGCGGTGCTGGGCGCCTCGCCCGACCCGCACCGCGTGCGTGGACGCCTTTTGGTCAACGTGCGCGGACAGGACTTCCCCGGTCGCATCGTGCCGATCAACCCCAGCTACACCGAAATCAACGGTTTGGCTTGCCTTCCCGACCTGAACGCCGCCGGTCCGGTCGATCTCGCTCTTATGGCGATCCCGGCCGCCCAGGTCGCCGCGGCAACCGAGCAATGCGCCGCCGCCGGGGTGCGGCACCTGGTGATCATCAGCTCCGGTTTTGCGGAGGAAGGCGGCATGGCCAATCAGCTACAGCAACAACTTGTTGCCGTCGCCCGGCGCACCGGTATCCGCATCACCGGCCCGAACTGCGAGGGATTCTTCAACATCCCCGGTCGGGTGGCGGCTACCTTCAGCCCAACCGCCGAGCCGCGTCAGCCCGGCGCCGAACCCGCGACGGTTTCCGAACGGCGTGTGGGCGTGATCGCCCAGAGCGGGGGCATCGGCTTCGCCTTGTTCGCGCGCGGCCGAACGGCGGGACTGGCGTTCAGCTATGTGGTTTCAACCGGGAACGAAGCCGACCTGACCACGGCCGATTTCCTGGACTACATGGTTCAGGACCCGCGCACCGAGGTGGTCATGCTGTTCTGCGAAACGGTGCGCGATGGGGCGCGGTTCGTGGCCGGCCTGGAAGCCGCGCGGCGAATCGGCAAGCCGGTGATCGCCATCAAGATCGGCCGCTCCGACGCCGGCAAACGCGCCAGTGCTTCCCATACGGCCTCGATCAGTGGCTGGCAGGCAGCGTATCGCGCGGTGTTCGAGCGATACGGCGTGATCGAGGCGGATGACCCGGACGACGCGGTGGCGATCGCCGGCGTGCTGACGACATGTCCGGTCCCGCGCGGCCGTCGGGTCGGTGTAGTAACTGTATCCGGCGGCGGTGGCGCCTGGATGGCGGACACGCTGGTTGCTCACGGGTTGCATGTGCCGGCACTGTCGCCGCAGTTGCAGCAGGCGCTGCGGCCATTCATGCCGGCCTATGGGGCGGCACAGAACCCGGTCGATGTCACCGCCCAGGGCGCCGAAACCGGGCCGGCGATGATGAGCGCGGCAGAGTTGCTGGGCGCTTCCGATGAAATCGACATGCTGGTGATGATCACGTCCTTGGCGAGCGAGCAACGGGTGTCGCTGGACCCGACGCGATTACGCGCGCTGGCGGCGCAGGCCGGCAAACCGGTCACGTTATGGACCTATACCCCGCCTTCAGCGTTCAGCCGGATGCGTATGGCGGAGAGTGGTCTGTTCCTGCACGTTGATCTACGCGGCTGCGGCCTCGCGCTGGGTCGACTGGCACAGTATGCGGAACGTCCGAACAAACACGACGGCGGGAATCTCCCGCTCCTTTTGCCGAAGGGGGCCGGGGGATGCGGTTCAACCATATTCCCCCCCGACGTCCCACCGGTCCTGACCGAATACCAGGCAAAATCGTTGCTTACGAAACTCGGCTTGCCGCTGGCTTCGGACCTGCTGGCGACATCCGCGGAACAGGCCGCCGATGCTGCGGCGGCGCTCGGCTTTCCGGTCGTCCTCAAGATCCAGTCGCCCGACATTCCGCACAAGACCGAAGCGGGCGGGGTGCGGCTCGCGCTATCCGACCGGCGCGCGGTGGGGGACGCGTATTCGGGACTCATCGCCGCCGCCGAGCGGTATTGTCCGGGCGCGCGGATCGAGGGCGTGCTGGTGCAACGAATGGCACCTCGCGGTCATGAACTGGTGATCGGGATGATCAGCGATGCAACTTTCGGTCCCATCATGATGGTTGGCTGGGGTGGTGTGATGGTTGAGTTGATGGGTGACGTGGCGCATTGCCCCGCGCCCGTCGATGCGGACGACGCCGCCCGAATGATCGGCAGGTTGCGATCGGCGGCTTTGCTGCGCGGCTTCCGCGGCGCCCCACCGGTGGACGCAACGCCGTTGGCTGAATTCGTGAGCCGGCTTTCGGTCCTGGCAGTCGAACATCAGGATCGGATCGCCGAGATGGAGTTTAACCCGGTGATCCTGCACGCCGACGGATCCGGCCTGACGATCGCCGATGCACTGATCACGTTGAAGGGCGACTGAATCTCGGCGTGGAGGGCCCGTTGAGGATCATCCGTCCAGCACCGGCGCGTCTGGCAGGTCTGATCGCGCTTGCGGTACTGCTGATGATCTGGAGTACCTCGTTCCACGGTATCCGGGATGTTCTGCGCGAACGCGCACTCGATACAGTGCTGCCATTGTCAGCACCGTCCGAAGCTGACGGTCCATTCGTAACGATCGTCGATATAGATCGTGACACGTTGGCACGGTTCGGCCCCTGGCCGTGGCCGCGTGCCCGGCTGGCTCGGCTGATTGCGGCGATCGCAACCGCCCATCCCGCCGTGCTGGCCGTGGACATGCTGCTCGAAGGCCGGGATCGCTTCGCTCCCGATAAATCCGACGGTGGGTCCGTCGACGGTGACAAGCGACTGGCGCAGACATTATCCACCGTTCCAACCGTACTGGGCTTCGTGCTGGACAACGCGCGGACGATGCAGGATCTCCCTGCCGCCCCTGTCGTATCGAATGCGCCGATAGCATTGCCGGGGATCTGGCATGCTGCAGGTCTGATCGGTCCCACACCGGTGATCGCGGCCACGGCCCAGGGGTTCGGCGCGTTGGTGGCTGCTGCGGACGTGGACGGGCTGATTCGACGCGTGCCGCTTCTGCTGCTCGCTGGCGATACTTTGCGCGGCGGTCTGGCGGTCGAAGCCGTCCGTGTCTCCCAGCGATCCGGGCTGCTGCTGCTTGAGTCCGATCGGCGCCTGCATGTCGGTGACGTGTCGGTGCCGCTCGATCCCAGCGCCGAGTTGCGGCTTCGCCCGGTGATCGGGGCCAGGTGGGAACGCCATACTGTATCGGCGGCGGTGTTGCTTGGTGACCCCGGTGCGGGTGCGCGACTGGCCGGGCACATCGTGCTGCTCGGCAGCAGCGCGCCGGAGGTGGGCGGCCTGCGCCCCACGCCGCTGTCGCCGGTTACGCCGTCGGTGCAGATCCAGGCAGAGGCAATCGACACGCTGCTGCGCGGTGCGACGCTGTATCGACCTGCCTGGGTCGGTCCAGGTGAAATCATCGCGGTTGCAGTCCTCGGTCTGATCGTCCTGCTTTTCGCAGCAGGTTTCCGGCCGCTTCTTGCCTTCGCACTGACCGTTGTGGCGTGCCTTGCATGGACCGGCGTGGCTATTGCCGCCGTGCCCGCGTTGGCCCTGCTGGTCGATCCTGTGGGGCCGGGGCTGGTGATGCTTGGTAGCTTTGCCGCTGCAGCGCTGGCTCGGTTTGCCCATGATGAATGGCGAGCGCGGGCGTTGCGTGCGCGCTTCGAGCAGCATCTGGCACCGGCGGTGGTGCGCCGCATCGCCGGCGACCCCCGGGCATTGCGCCTGAAGGGGGAACAGCGAGAAATCACTGCGCTGTTCACCGATATCGAGGGGTTCACCAGCCTGACCGAACGCGCCGAACCGACGGAATTGGTGGCGCTGCTCGACACCTATTTCGATGCGGCGACCCGCGTGGTCACCGACCATGGCGGTATGGTCGAAAAGATTGTCGGGGATGCCGTGCACGCCATTTTCAACGCTCCGTTCGATCTGCACGCGCATACCGAACGCGCCGTCGCCTGCGCGCTGAAATTGCTCGAGATTACCGACGAGGTTCGTCGTTCACCTGCGGGGCAACGGCTCGACCTCGGGCGCACGCGGATCGGCATTGAAACCGGACTTGCGATCGTCGGCGATATCGGCGGCAGCCGGAAGCTGGATTACACGGCCCATGGGGATGTCATGAACACTGCGGCCCGGCTGGAGGCTGCCAACAAGGATCTGGGTTCCAGCATCTGCATCGGACCGATCGCTGCCGCCAGGCTGGACCCGACCAGCCTGCGCCGGATGGGCACGTTGACGCTTCGCGGTCAGAGCCAGGCCGTTGATGTCTTCTCGCCCGCGGAGTTGGTTCGGAATCACTCGGTCACCGGTCCGGGTGGCGGGGGCGAATAGGGAAGCGGCGGCGGGGCCGGCGGCGGCGTGGTGAACGGCTGCGACAGGTCGCCGGCAGGAGGCAACGGCTGGGGGAAGTCCGGCGTGGGTGGCGGCGGCTGAATGACGGGCTCCGGCAGCCTGGCTGCCGGCGCCAAGGGTTCGGGCAATTGCGGCGAACCCGGCGGCTGCAGCGGCGTCTGGCCCACTGGCGCCGTGGTTGCGCCAGGACTCACCAACCATCTGCCGAGGGCACGTCGCACCTGGAACTCGAACTCGACGTTCATCTGATTCATGAGTTGTCGCGTCAGATCGTACAGCGCCGCCGACAAATCACCCTGAACGCCGGCGACCTGTCGCGTCACTGTGGCCTTCGCATACGCAGCGCGGCTACCGGGCGACGGATTGATGCTGAGTGTCACCGACATCACCCCGGTGATGGTGTCGCCGGTACGCACCACGGAGGCGGTATCGACAACGAATTCCGCCTGCCCGGACGCACCGACGGCTTTCAATCGCTGCTGCGCCATCTGCTCCAGCGCCTGCACCGGAGAGATCGGATCGGACCCGCTGGCATCGGACGGCACGTATTGCGAGCTGATCTGGATTGACGCGACGTTCAGCGGCAACGGCGTCAGATAACTGAAATCGAGCGGCGGGAAGTTGGCGGGCAACTCCGATGGCTCGGACGAGCAGGCGGCGAGAAGGGCCGCCAGAAGCAGGGCGACCCAGCGGGTCAGGGCGCGTCGATGCATGCTTGGCCTCGTGCTGGCGCGGCGGACAGCAGCAAAGCCGTGACGCAGCGTCAATGGTGCCCGCCGCGATCAGGCGCCGTGCACCTCCGCCCGCGGGAAGCGGAAGTTGAAATTGCAGAACTCGCAGGTCATGACGATGTCTCCATCCACCGTCATGTGGTCCAGGTCGTCCGGCGGGAAGCCTTCCAGGATGCTGGCCAGACGGGCGCGGGAGCAGCGGCAGCCGTAGGACAAGGCGCGCGCCCGATCGGCTGCCACGCCCTCGGTATGAAACAGCCGGTACAGCAGCCGTTCGGGGGGCAGCGAATCATCCAGCAGCTCGTTGTCCGACACGGTGCCGGCCAGCGCGGTGGCGGTTCGCCAGCTTTCTTCCTGCTCCGGCTCCGGCATATCCGGGTCGATGCTGCCGACGGCGATTTTCTCCAGGATCAGCGCGGCGGCGCGCCAGCCGGATGCGGTCTCGTCGCACGCCAGGTGCAGCGAGCAGCGCAGTTGCTCCGAGGCGCGGAAATAGTGCAGCGCCATCTCGGCGAGGCTGGCGCCCTCGATTGTGACGATGCCCTGATGGCGATGCTGATCGGGTCCCTGATCGACGGTGAAGGCCAGATAACCGTGGCCGAGCAGCCGCTCGGCGCTCGGCTCGGGGCTGGCGGCGAGCAGAGTGGCCAGCCGGTCCGCATCGGCGCGCGCATAGCCGCGCAATGCGCCGCCATCGGTGCAGTCGGCGAGCAGCATCGATACCGGGCCGTCGCCCTTGGCCTGCAGGCTGAACGAGCCGCGGAACTTCAGCGCCGTGGCGAGGCCGGCAGCCAGCGCGAGCGCCTGGCCCATCAGCCGGCGGACGGCTGTGGTGTTGTCGTGGCGGGTCAGCAACGCATCGGCCAATGGGCCGAGGCGGATCAGCCGCCCGCGCACCGGGCGGCGGGGCAGGTAGAACGGCGTGATACCGCGCGGCACGACGAGGTCGGGCACGGCCGGGCGGAGGCTGTCGAGGAAGGCCGGGATTTCGGACATCGGGCAAAGATGGGGTTACCCCACGATTTGTGCAAAAATCGTGCGCTCGACCAAGCGGCGGCCTAGGCTGGGTGGTCGTGCGCCGCAGCGTTGAATTAGGCCACGCGGCGACGCTGGATTTTCCGGGGTCGACGCGCCGAACGGACGGCTAACTTTGCCGCGCGCTGAAGCAATCGCGCGCGCACCGCAGCGACGACAGGTCCCGTCACAACCAGAGGTGCGCAGCCATACGCCTCCCATACTAGAAAGGCGTCCCCCGCACGCGTCGAGAAATCCGGATGCAGCGCGATTGGCGCGTCGCTGTTGTCAAAATTGCCGTAGTCGCTGCCGTTCAGATAGGATTCGGCTGGCAATCCCTCGGCCAGAAGCACGTCGTGGCGAGGCAGTTCCACGTGGTAGTACGTTACCTCGTCCACCGAAACCTGCATGATAGTGGCGTCGTTAATCAGGTATTTGATCGGGATCAGGACCTCATCGACAAACACGGAGTGATCCGGCGAAAGCCATAGATCGCGTTGCGGCAGATCAGGTCCGAAGGCACCCGCGACGATGCACACAGGCCAAATCTTGCGTGGATCAGGATGACGACGGCAATCGATACTGCGGGAGCCGATCCATACAATTGGCCGCGATTCATCGACGGGAGTCAGTACTTCGTCGCCGATTGTGAGCTGTTCCACCGCCACTTCGCCGCGCGACGTCGCGATACGCGTGCCGGCGGCGAAACACGGCACCAGCGTGACGATCGTATTGTTCGTGCCGGGCGTCGCGCGGAAGCTGTCCGAGGAATAGTCGCCGGAGACCGCCAGTGACAGCGGCGCGGCGGAGCCGCCGGACAGCGTCAGCGTGCCAGGATTCGCCATGGTGCCCGGCGTGAAGATCGCCGTCGAGTACAGCGAACCCTGCAGGTCGATGGTATTGCCGATGCCGAAGCCGCTGATAACCCCCTTCTCGGCATCCGGGACGTCCAGCACGAGATCGCCAACCTGCTCGCCGACAGACGGGCTGAACGCGATGTTGACGCCCGCATCGATCCCGCCGTTCGCCTCCAGCGTCATCAGCGG
>DATIMO010000296.1:0-8262 GCA_035475215.1 Acetobacteraceae bacterium
AGCGCGCCTTGCAGATCGGGCCAGAACGCGTCCTTCACCTGACTGTCGTTTCCAAGCCGCCAATTCCCGCACATCCGGTCAGTAAACTGAAGCTGCGTCTCCAGCACCTTCGCGCCCAGCGCATCCTGTGCCGCCATCTCCTTCAGCAGCATCTGATCGACCTCCGTATTGCCGGTCAGCACCTTGAACGCCCGAGCGAACGCCAGCGCCTGCTTCTGATCCGTCAGGAAACTCAGCAGCTCCCAGGCCAGCTCGGGGTTGCGCGACTGCTTCGACATCCCCATCCCGTGGCTGTTCGGCGTCGTCCAGTTGCCCGGCATCTGCGCCACGCCCAACGTCGTTTCATTCACCCACGGCCCCTGGCCCTTGATGTAAAGATACGCCGGCGAGTGCGCGTGCAGCATCCCGACCCGCCCCGACGCGAACGCGCCCAACGGCTCCACCCACCGGCCGGTCCAGGAAATCTTGTCGATTGCCGGTGTTGCCGTCGCCTTCGCCAGCCGATCGACAACGGCAATCATCTCCGGCGTATCGAACGCCACGTGTTTCAGATCGGGTGACAGCAGCTCGATGCTGTTCATCTTGAACAGCGGCCAGTACAGCCAATCGAAATTCAGCGTCAGAAATCCGCTGTTGTCTCTGGTACCGATCTTTGCCGCTTGCGCCAGGATCTCGTCGAAGCTCTGCGGCGGACCGGACAGCCCGCCTTTCTCGAACAGCGTTTTGTTGTAGAACAGCAGTGTCTTGGAGACATAGAATGGCAGCATGTAGTTCTTGCCGTCGTACACCCAGTTGTTCAGATAATCGGCATTGAACCGCGGCCGCACATCCGCATGCTGCGCCAGCATCGGCGTCAGATCGGCCAGTGCACCTTGCGCCGCATATTCGATGCCCAACCCGCCCTGCAGGTCGATCACGTCCGGTGCCGTTCCGGCCACAAGTTGCGTCTGATAGAAGGCTGGCAGGTCAGGGCCCTTCTTGTCCAGCCACTGCACCTCGACGCCTGGCCGTGTCGCCGTGAAATCCTTGATCCACTGATCCATCAGCGGCTTCGCATTGGGAATGTTCCAGGTGAGGATGCTCACCTGCTTGTTCGCCTGTGCAATCGCCGGCCGCGCCAGCGCCGCTACCCCCGCACCGGCAATCGCCGCACGGCGAGTTATCTTTATCATCTTGCCCCCCTTGTCATAGACGGCGTCCGTTCTGCCGATCGAACGCGTGCAGCTTCGCAGGATCCACCGCCAGCGTCACCCTCTCGCCGACCGTCCGCACCGTTTTTGCCGGCAGCCGCGCGAGCATCTCCTGTCCCGCAACCGCCAGCGTCACCAGCGTATCCGGCCCCAGCGGCTCGATCGCCAACACATGCCCGCGCAGCAGCCCGACACCCGTGCTATCTGACGGAACAATCGTCAGGTCCTCCGGCCGTATGCCGCAGCACAACTCCGTTTCTCCACCACGCCCGCCGACAACACCGATCCGCGTACCATCCGCCAGAACCAGTGCCGTCCCGTCCACCACCTGCGCCGGCAGCAGGTTCATCGGCGGCGCCCCCATGAATCCCGCAACGAAACTTGAAGCTGGCCGCTCGTAAATATCGTCCGGCGATCCGATCTGCTCCACCATGCCCTGATTCAGCACCACGATCCGGTCCGCTAGCGTCATCGCCTCGATCTGATCATGCGTTACATACACAGTGGTCGTCGCAACGCGCACACGCAGCTTTTTCAGCTCCGTGCGCATCTGCCCGCGCAGCTTCGCATCCAGGTTGGTCAGCGGCTCGTCGAACAAGAAAATCTTCGGGTCCCGCACGATAGCCCGCCCCATCGCCACCCGCTGACGCTGTCCGCCCGACAACTCTCGCGGCATCCGCGCCAGCAGCGCCCCGATATCCAGGACATCGGCCGCCGCCGCGACCCGCCTGCGAATATCCGCCCGACGATGGCTGCGATACCGCAAGCCAAACGCCATGTTGTCGAAAACCGTCATGTGCGGATACAGCGCGTAATCCTGAAACACCATGGCGATATCACGATCCTTCGGCTCGCGGTCGTTCACCACCTGATTATCGATCAGGATATGCCCCGCACTGACATCCTCCAGCCCGGCGATCACGCGCAGGATCGTGCTCTTGCCGCAGCCGCTCGGACCGACCAGCACAATGAACTCGCGGTCCGCCACTGCCAGGTCGATGCCATGCACCACCTCCAGCACTCCGAACGACTTGCGCACCGATTCCAGCGACAGGGTTGCCATCCATCCTCCTGTTCTACAGGCTAAGTCGAGTTTACACGGTCTGGAATAGCGGGGCGCGCGGGCAATGATCCGGCTGACGATGGCACAGGCGCTGGTACGCTGGCTGGCAGCGCAGAAAACCGAATCGGGCGATAACCTGTTTGCCGGCGTCTGGGCGATCTTCGGCCACGGCAACGTGGCCGGGATCGGCGAGGCCCTTGCTGGCGCCCAGGATACACTGCCGACCCTCCGAGCACACAACGAACAGGCCATGGCGCATGCTGCTATCGCCTTCGCCAAGGCATCCCGCCGCCGCCGCATGATGGCCTGCACCACATCGATCGGACCGGGTGCAACCAACATGATTACCGCCGCCGCGGTCGCGCATCTGAACCGACTTCCCGTGCTGTTCCTGCCCGGCGACGTGTTCGCCAGCCGTCGCCCCGACCCAGTCTTGCAGCAGGTTGAAGACTTCACCGACGGCACGGTTTCCGCCAACGACTGCTTCCGCCCTGTATCCCGCTATTTCGACCGCATCGTCCGGCCGGAGCAGATACTGACCGCCCTGCCGCGTGCACTAACTGTGCTGACAGATCCCGCTGCCTGCGGCCCCGTCACGCTCGCGCTCTGTCAGGATACGCAGGCAGAGGCGTTCGACTACCAGGACTCGTTCTTCATCCCCCGCGTGTGGCACATCCGGCGCCCGCAACCCGATCCCGCCGAACTGGTTGAAGCTGCCGCCGCAATTCGCGCGGCCCGGGCTCCGCTGCTCATTTCCGGCGGCGGGGTTCATTACGCTGATGCCACGGACGCGCTCGCCGAATTTGCCGAACGCCACGCGATCCCGGTCGCCGAAACGCAGGCCGGGAAGGGGGCACTGCCGGACTCGCACCGGCTGAACCTTGGTGCGATCGGCGTCACCGGCACCGCTGCTGCGAATGCGATGGCGGAACGCGCGGACTTGATCGTTGCCGTCGGTACCAGGCTTTCCGATTTCACCACCGGATCCTGGGCGCTGTTCCAGAACCCTGCGCGGCAATTGATCGCGTTGAACGCACAGCCCTTCGATGCAACCAAGCACCTTGCGTTGCCGCTCGTCGCCGATGCCGGCGCCGGGCTGACGGCACTCGGGACCGCGCTCGGCGACTACAAGGCTCCGCCGGCCTGGACCCATGCAGCAACCGATGCGATCGCATCCTGGCGCCCGCAAGCGGCCGCGGTCACCGCACCATCCAACGCCACGCTGCCATCAGACGCGCAGGTGATCGGCGCGGTGCAGCGCGCGGCCGGAGCGGATGCCGTCTTGGTCTGCGCCGCCGGCGGGCTGCCGGGGGAGTTGCACAAGCTCTGGCGCGCCACGGGGCCGGGCTCCTACCATCTCGAATACGGTTTTTCGTGCATGGGTTACGAAATAGCCGGCGGCCTCGGCGTGAAGCTGGCCCGGCCCGACGCCGAGGTCATCGTCATGCTCGGCGACGGCAGCTATCTGATGATGAATTCAGAAATCGCTACATCAGTGATGCTGGGCCTGAAGCTGATCATCGTGGTGCTGGACAATCACGGGTTCGGCTGCATCGATCGTCTGCAACGCGCAACCGGCGGCGCTTCGTTCAACAACCTGCTGGCAACTGCGCGCCACGCCATTCTGCCGTCCATCGATTTTCGCGCACATGCCGAAAGCCTGGGCGCCATTGCCGAGAAAGCCACCAGCCTGAACGAACTGGAAGCCGCACTCTTCCGCGCCCGCGCCGCACCGCGCACGTCCGTTATCGTGATCGACACGGATCCGGCGATCAGCACGACGGCTGGCGGGCACTGGTGGGACGTGCCGGTTCCGGCAATCTCCACGCGCGCAGATGTAACTGAAGCGCACAACACCTGGATAGCCAACCGCGCAACTCAGCGTCTGGGAGATTGAGCCGCATGCCTGTCCGACTCGGTACCAACCCGATCGCCTGGTCCAACGACGATCTGCGGGAACTGGGCGGCACCACGCCGCTGGAAATCTGTCTGCACGAAGCACGCCAGGCCGGTTTCGACGGCATCGAAATGGGCCATAAATTTCCCACCAAACCCGATGCATTGCGGGCGGCGCTGCAACCCCACGGACTGGCGCTGGTATCCGGTTGGTATTCCGCGCAACTGCTTCGTCGCGATGCGACGGCCGAACGCGCGGCGATCCGTCCGCATCTGGACCTGCTGAAGGCCCTCGGCTGCCAGGTGCTGATCATCGCCGAAACGTCCAACGCCACGCATGGGAACCGTTCTGTTCCGCTATCGCGCCGCCCGGTTCTGGCCGAAGCCGGCTGGCGGGAATTTGCCAGTCGGCTGACGGATCTCGGCAAGGCGGTCGCCGACCATGGGCTGGAATTGGTCTATCACCACCACATGGGCACGGTCGTGCAGACTGAAGCCGAGATCGACCGGCTGATGGAAACCGCCGGCCCAAGCCTTCACCTGCTGCTGGACACCGGTCACGCGACGTTTGCCGGCGCCGATCCGGTGGCACTCGCGCATCGCTGGCGCGAGCGAATCCGCCATGTCCATTGCAAGGACGTGCGCGCCACGGAAATGCGTAATGCACAACAACAGGATCTCAGTTTCCTCGATGCCGTCGTTGCCGGCGTGTTCACCGTCCCAGGCGATGGCATGATCGACTTCGGCGCGGTGCTGCGCGAACTGCCCGGCTATGACCGGTGGCTGGTCGTGGAAGCCGAGCAGGATCCAGATCGCGCAAATCCACTGCACTACGCCAGGCTCGGACATGCCAATCTGCACCGGTTTGCCGTCGAAGCCGGGCTGTCCTGAGCCGCCGCAGAAAACGCTTGCGCAACCGTAGCGCGGTTTCTAGCCTGACCGACAAATCCAAAAAAAGAGGGAGGGTCCGATGAAGTCGCAATCCATCCGCGCCGCCACGACCGGCGTCGCGCTGCTCGCCGGCCTCGGCGCAGGCGCCCAGGCCGCTCCGCTCATGATCGTCGGCAACGATGAGAAGGTTGTCTGGGATGATCACGGCAATGGTGTCCTGCGGCCCACCGGCAAGGACAATGTGGTGATCGTGGATCTCGCCAATCCCGAGGACCCGAGGATCGTGGCAAACCTGCCGCTGGAAAACTCGGTCGTCGGTCCGCCGACCAATGTCGCAATCACGCCGAACGGGGCGCTGGCGCTGGTCGCCGACGCCGTCACTGTCGTTCCGGACGGCAATGCGCTGAAGCAGATTCCGACCGACAAGCTGTTCGTCATCGACCTGAAATCCGATCCGCCGAAACAGCTCGACACGGTGACTCTCGGCAAGCAGCCGTCGGGTCTCAGCATCAACGCCGCGGGCACACTGGCGCTGGTCGCCAACCGCGCCGATGGCACGATCAGCGTCCTGAAGATCGATGGCAACACGGTGAAACCAATCGGCACGGTGCCGGTGGGCGGCAGCGTCTCGGGCGCGGAGTTCACCCCCGACGGCAAGCACGCTCTGGCCACAAAATCACCGGCGAATGCGCTGTCTGTGCTGGATGTGAACGGGGAAACCGTGACTTATTCGAAGCTCGATCTTCCAACATACCAGTTTCCCTACAATGTCGTCGTGACGCCTGATGGAAAAACGGCGCTGACCGCAGACAACGGTTTCGGCGGTAACGCCGATGGCAACATCGATGAGGTCAGCGTGATCAGCCTGGACCATCAGCCGCCTTATGTGTCTGATCGGATCACGGTTCCCGACGCGCCGGAAGGCCTGGCAATGAGCCCGAAGGGCGATCTCGCGATCGTCGCCAGCGTGCTCGGATCAAACAAGAAGGGAAGCTGGTTCTATCACCCGAACGGCGTCGTCGTGGTGTTGCACGTTGATCAGGGCAAGGTGACCCCGGTCAAACAGATCGAGGTCGGCAGCGTGCCCGAAGCGGTGGTTTTCACCCCGGACGGCAAGTACATCTACATCGGTAACTACCTGGATCAGGATTTCTCGATCCTGCAGGTGAACGGCACTGATGTGACGGATACAGGCAAACGCTTCAAGGTTCCCGGCCACCCCGCTTCGGCCCGGATGGGCCCTGGCTGAGGGGACAAACGCGCATCCCTCCAATGACGACCCGCCCCGCCGTCCTATTCCACCAGCATCCGCAGCTCATCCGGCCGGCGCAGGATCAGATAGCCTTCCTCCAGTTCCACCACACCGTCATCGCGCCAGACGCGAATCTGCTTGTTGACGCTTTCGCGCGACGAAGCAACCAAGTTCGACAGCTCGCGCTGCGATATCTTCACGTGGATGCGGATTCCCTCCTTGCCCTGCCGCCCGTAATCCAGTGCCAGTTTCAGCAGCACGCGCGCAAGCCGCGCCGGAAGATCGAACAGCGCCAGTTCTTCCAACGTTGTGCTGGTGTTGCGCAGTTTCTCGCAAAGCACCGCGATCAGCCGAAGATACAGCCCCTCATGCCGCTGCAAAAACGGCAGAAAATGCCGCCGTTCCAGCACCAGCAGCGTGCTCTCCTCGATGGCGCTGCAATCGGCACTGCGAGGCTTGCCATCCAGCAGCGCGATTTCCCCGAACACCTTGCCGGGATTGATGACATTCAGGGTGACTTCCCTGCCTTCAGCGGAAACCGAACTGACACGGACGCGACCGGTCAGCACGGCCATCATGGAAGAGCCTTCGTCGCCCTTCTGGAAGATCGAGGCACCGCGCGGAACGCGACGTTCCGACGACAGGCGCAGCACCTCATCCAGCTCTTCCGGTCGCATTGCCTCGAACACGGCGTTGCTGAGAAGTGCCGCACGTTTGGCGTCGCGATCGAGCCTGGCCACGTTGCCTCCCGCTCTATAGTGCCCCGGCCGATGCGAGTCGGCTCCGGCAACTGTAGCAGGTGGCCGGCCCCAGGGAAGGCCGCGAATCATGCCGAGTTGGCCCGTGTCAGTTCGGCCCAGCCAGCCAGCAGCGCCGGGGCGAGGTCGCGAAACTCCTCATTCAAGGCTTGCGCGCTGACAATCCGGTCAGCCCGGAAATGCCGATAATCGTCGCGCAGTTCGCACCAGGCGCAGACAAGTGTTGCAGCTACGTAGTATTCCATCGCGATCGGCCGGATGGTGCGATGGCTGGCAGTGCCGTTGCCGTCCACATATTCGATGCGGATCTTCCGCGCTTCCCGGATCGCCGAGCGGATTTCCGACAAATCGACCGCCGGCGGCGCCGGCACGCCACGCAACGACACATGGAATGCCGGCGATGCCATCCGATCGCGCAGAGCGTCCGGCATCGCCGCGGCAAGTTTCGTCAGCACGCTGCGCGCCGCCGCGATCAGCGCCGGATCGCCCGTGCGCGGCAACAGGCGCACGGCGAGAGCGATCGCCTCCACCTCTTCATCGGTAAACATCAGCGGCGGCAATTCATAGCCACGACGCAGCACGTACCCGAGCCCCGCGGCGCCCTCGATCGGTACCCGACTTCCCTGCAATGCAGCTATGTCGCGGTACACCGTGCGTGGCGTCACCTCCAACTCCGCCGCGATAGCCGCGGCCGTAAGCGGAGTGCGCGCCAGGCGCAGCACCTGGATGATGTCGAACAGCCGATCCGCACGACGCATTGATCGGCCCCCTCCGATCACTGCTGACAGAACGTTGTCAGCAGGTGGATCTTATATCAGCGCCGACGACCAAGAAGGAGCCGAACATGCCGACGCTTCGCTTCAGTCTTACCCCCGACAACGCGGTGCAGGCTGGCGGTTGGGTACCGGCCGCCGCGCCCCGTCGACCGGGAACCGAGCCCGAGCGCCCTAGCTTGATGGCGCTGATCCGGGCCGCCTGGCGCCGCCGCCATTCGCGTTCGTGCCTGGCGCATTTCGATGACCGCATGCTCAAGGATATCGGCCTGACCCGCGCTGACGCCGAGCTTGAGCTCAGCAAGCCGTTCTGGCGCGACTGATGGGTGCCATGGACCAGCGTGGTCTAGGCATTCTGCTGGTGGCGGGCTCCGCGGTAGCTTACAGCACCGCGGGGTTCTTCACCCGGCTGATCCCGCTTGATGTCTGGACGATCCTG
>DATIMO010000297.1:0-2582 GCA_035475215.1 Acetobacteraceae bacterium
AGCGTGGTCGCCATGCTGCGGCCCGAAACATCCACCAGCGCGCGATGCCGCAGCTTGATACGCTCGAAACCGGCGCGGTTGTTGCGTAGTGCCACTTCGTCTTCGGTGCCGCGATCGACGAATTCGAACACGCCGCGCGGCAGGCGGCGCTTCGCGGCCAGGCGAAGATCATTCACGTTGTAGCAGCGGTCCAATGCGGACATTCACGTCTCTCCCGGTATCGGCTAGTCGGTCTCGCGCAGGACTTCGGTCTTGACCGGCAGCACCTCGCCCATCCAGGTGGCGTGCAGGGTGTGGTCATCGCGCGGGCGACCGGATTGCGGGTGCAGCAGGATCGTCAGCCCCATCCGGTTCAGCATCAGGAACGGCACCAAGGTTGGAAACAGGTCCGTCGCGAAAGCGATCTGATACATCGCCTGCACGTGAGGACCGACCGGCCCGTCGTGCCAGCTTCCCATGCGGGCCGGAAAGCGTTCTTCCACCCATTGCCGCAACTGCGCGGCGCGAGGCTTGCTGGCGGGGTCGTAATATACGTGGGCATGATAGTCGGCGATCGTGGCAACATCCCTCGGTTCGTCAGCCATCGGTTTTCTCCAGCAGGCGTTTGATGTCACGCTTGGTCACCTTGCCGTAACCGGATTTCGGCAGCTCCGGCCAGAAAGCAAATCGCACCGGCCATTTGTATCGGGCAAGCCGACCTTCCAGATGCGCGAACAACTCGGCATCGGGGATTTCCGGTGCAACCAGCACGGCGACGCCGCACTCCCCCCATTTCGGGTGCGGCATGCCGACAACGCAAGCTTCCACGACAGCCGGGTGGGTCAGCAGCGCTTCCTCGATCTCGCGCGGATAGACGTTGGATCCGCCGGAGATGTACATGTCCGACGCGCGCCCGGTGATGTACAGAAAGCCCCGCGCGTCCATGTGGCCGAGGTCGCCGGTGTGGAACCAGGCGCCGGCAAAAGCCTTTTCGTTCGCTTCGATATTGTTGAAATACCCGGCCAGGACGGCAGGGCCGCGCACGCAGATCTCGCCGGTTTCGCCGTCGTCCAGTCGCTGCCCGTTCGTATCCAGGATCGCCACGTCCATGCCGGTGCGGGGATAGCCGCAGCTTCCAAGCGGCATGTCGTGGTCGTTGACGCTGTGCATCGCTGCGGGCAGGACGGTGATCGCGCCGGTGACTTCCCCCATGCCGTAATACTGCACCAGGACCGGCCCCAGCTTTTGCAGCGCGTGAAGCTGATCGGCGCGGTACATCGGCGAGCCCGCATAGATGACGTAGCGCAGGGACGCATGATCGTAGCGGTCCACCGCGTCATGCCGGGTCAGTATCGTCAGGATGGTCGGCACGGTGAACAGGTTGGTGACGCGGTGCCGTTCCACCAATTGCCAGGATTCCTCGCAATCCAGCCTGTCGCCGGACAGCAGCACGCTGGCTGCACCCCGCGGCACCTGGATCAGCGCATGCACCCCTGCGCCGTGCGACAACGGCGCTACGACCAGCGAGACGTCATGCTCCGTGGTGCCGGGGATCAGGTCGGCCAGATGGTTGTTGACGACGAACTGCATCTGGCCGTGCGTCAGCACCGCGGCCTTCGGCCGGCCGGTGGTTCCGGATGTGTAGAAGAACCATGCCGGATGGTCCCGATCGACATCGGTGGGGATGGCCAACGGCTTGTGATATGTGGCTTTGGTTTCCCAGGATTCGGCGCCATCTTCCGCCAGAGAGACAGGCGGCGTCGGGTCGTGCAACCATAACTCGACTTGCATCGCCGGATTGGCTGCGCGAGCCGCCGCGGCGTGGTCGGGAAATGCCGCATCGAAGATATGCACAGTCGCGCCCGACGACTCTGCCAAGTATGCCACCTCGGGCGGGGTGAGGCGGAAATTCGTCGGCACCCAGACCGCGCCGACCATCCATGCCGCCCACATCGTCTCCAGCATTGCGGTGCAATTGCGCGAATGCACCAGCACCCGATCCCCAGGCTGTATGCCTTGCGCGACAAGTGCACCTGCCGCCGCCTGCACACGGCCGGTCAGCTCGGCCCAGGTCCAGACGCGGTCGCCGCGGATCACCGCCGGTCGATCCGGCCAGCGGCGAGCGGTCTGCAGCAGCAGGCAGGCGAGATTTGCAACCGGAATCGGCATGGGGATCAGCGCAGCCGCTCCATGATGGACACGTAATTGGCCACCGCGGCGCCACCCATGTTGAACACGCCGCCGATGTCCGCTTTCGGCAATTGCATGCCTTCGGGCGCTTGTCCGGTCAGTTGCATGGCCACCAGCGCGTGCATCGAAACGCCTGTGGCGCCGATCGGGTGCCCTTTCGCCTTCAATCCACCGGATGGGTTCACCGGCAACCGGCCGTCCTTCTGGGTCCACCCTTCCAGCACTGCGCGCGCACCCTGGCCGGCCGGGGTCAGCCCCATTGCCTCGTATTCCAGCAGTTCGGCAATGGTGAAACAATCATGCGATTCGACGAACGACAGATCGTCCAGTTTCAATTCGGCGGCATCCAGCGCGCGCCGCCACGCCTCTGCACCGCCTTCGAACCGGGTGATGTCGCGCTTGCTGATCGGCAG
>DATIMO010000298.1:0-2377 GCA_035475215.1 Acetobacteraceae bacterium
TCGGAATGATCGCCTTTCCGCTGGGCGTCGCGCTGGCGGCAATCGAGACTCAGCAACCGGCGCTGGCGCGCGCCGTCCCGATCGCGGTCGGTGTGGCCGTCCTGATCGCCGGCGCGTTCCAGTTCACCGCGTTGAAGGCAAATCACCTTGCCTGCTGCCGGGAGGCACCGGGCCGCGGCCGTACGTTGCCGGCGGCCGTCGGCACGGCCTGGCGACACGGCCTGCGCCTCGGCCTCCACTGCAGTTGCTGTTGTGCCAATCTGATGGCGATCCTCCTGGTCATAGGAGTCATGGACCTGCGCGCGATGGCTGTCGTGACGGCAGCCATCACCGTTGAACGTCTCGCACCGGCCGGTGAACGCGTCGCGCGCGCCATCGGAGCCGTGGGCGTCGGGGCAGGGTTTGTCCTGATTGCGCGAGCAACCGGGATCGGATGACGCATCCGGCTTGGGGGCCACCATTCCCGTCGGCTCCCGCTTACCGCCTTCCGCCGACTTCATCCAGGTGTTTCAGCAGGTCGGCAGGATCCTCATACACGCGGACAGCGCCGGAGCGTTCCAGTTCCTCCATGCCGTAACCGCCGGACAGTAGGCCAACGCCCAAGACCGCGACAGCGACGCGCGGCCAGCATGTCCCAGATGCTGTCACCGACAATCACAGCGGTTTCGATCGGCGCATTCAGCCGCGCCGCGGCAGCAACGAACAGATCGGGGTCGGGTTTGGCGTATTTGACCTGATCACGCGTGACCACCGGCGTTTTGGTGGGATCCACCCCGAGTGCCTGAAGGTTTGGCGCCGCCGTTTCCATGCGGCCGCTGGTGGCGATCGCCCAGGGCATCGCTGCGGCGGTCAGCGTGTCCAGCAGGGCGCGAGCGCCGGGCAGTGGCCGGATTTCAGCGGCACGGCGCTGGTAGGATTCAGCGTGAAGGCGGCGCAGACGGTCCACCCGTTCGGGGCTGATGGGCTCGTTGGTTTCACGCAAAAGCTGATTCATGAACAGGCCGCCGCTCATGCCGATGCGGCGGTGGATGCGCCAGACGGACAGCTCGATCCCCTCATGGTCGAGCGCTTCCTTCCAGGCGAGCACGTGCTGATAGACGCTGTCCACCAGCGTGCCATCGAGATCGAACAGGAAGACGGTTTCCAGGTGCATCGGATGATCCTGGTTGGTGGTTGTCCCGCTCAACGCAGAAACTGCATGCGTACGCGGCGTTCTTCGATTGCATCAAGCACCGCGTCAATCACCATTCGTGGCAACATGCGCAACAGGCCCCGCCGTCGCGGGCGGAGCACGTAAGCCCTGGCCTTCTCACCGCCAAGCTGGCGGACCAGGCCGTCGATATCGGCCAAGCCGTCGATCAGCCCAAGCAATAGCGCACGCTCGCCCAGCATGAAACTGCCATCGAACAGCGCCGCCTCATCCTCCTTCAGTCGCCCGGCCCGACGATCCCGCACCCACGACTTGAACCGTTCGTGCAGCTCGTTCAGCAACGCCTGAACAAACTCCACATCCTCCGGTCGTTCCGGTAGGAACGGATCGAGCCGCGCCTTGTTGGCACCTGCGGTGTAAAGCCGGCGTTCCACGCCCATGCGGTCCAGCAGATCGTTGAAACCAAAACCTCCGCCGCGTACACCGATCGAGCCCACGATGCTCATTGAATTGGCGTGGATGCGGTCCGCGGCGCATGCGATCCAGTATCCGCCGGAGGCGCCGGTTTCGCCGATCACCGCGTGCACCTCCACCTTTGCCTTCTCGGCGCGGCGGCGGATCAGCGACGCGATCAGGTCCGATTGTACCGGCGAGCCGCCGGGGCTGTCGATGTCCAGGATCACCGGTCGGCCGCGCGCGGTGGCAAACGCGCGATCGATCAACGGGCCGGCGCCGCGCAGATTCAGCAGGCCCTGGGTCGAGGCGATCAGGCCATGCAGCTCGATCACATTGATGCGCGGGCGGCGCCAGAATGCCAATCGAATCATCCGATGATTTCCTTCGCAGCCCCCTGACCACTGAGCCATGCCCCGCCGAGGGTGCCGCCATACGGTGTATTGCATGCCTCCCCGGCGAAGATCAGCCGGCCATCCGCCAGCGGCTCGGCCAGCCGGGCGCGCGCGCCGGCTGATCCTGGCAGCGCATAGGCGTAGGCTCCACGGACCCACGGATCGGCATCCCAGTGCGTGACCAGCGCCGGCCCGCCAGCAAACAAGTTATCGACGCGGGCGCCGAAACTACGGCGCAGCTCGCCCACAGCAAAATCAACCGCGGCGACGTCGCCGGCGCGGGCCAATTCCCAGGCCGCCGAACCGCCGATCCAGCCCTGCACGTAGTCGCGGCCGTACGGCCAGCACTGAAACGGCATGAACGGTTCCCCGCTGTGCT
>DATIMO010000299.1:0-3999 GCA_035475215.1 Acetobacteraceae bacterium
CTGCGTCGAACACGCTTTCGGTGCCGAGCCCATCGCATTTCGGGCAGGCACCGTGCGGGCTGTTGAAGCTGAACAGCCGCGGCTCGATTTCCTCGATGGTGAAGCCGCTGACCGGACAGGCGAAGCGGGACGAAAACACGGTGCGGTCGCCGCTATCGGCGTTTTCCGCATAGGCCACGCCATCAGATAGCGCCAGTGCGGTTTCGAAGCTGTCGGCCAGGCGCTGCGCCAGACCGTCGCGAACCACGATGCGATCCACTACCGCCTCGATCTCGTGTTTGATCTTGCGGTTGAGCGCCGGAACGTCGCCGATTTCATACAGCTTCCCGTCCACTTTCACGCGGGTGAAGCCGCGACGCTGCAATTCGGCCAGTTCCTTGCGGTACTCGCCCTTGCGGTCGCGCACCACCGGGGCGAGCAGCAACAGCCGCGTGCCCTCCGCCATCGCCATGACCCGATCGACCATTTGGCTGACGGTCTGCGCCTCGATCGGCAGGCCGGTGGCGGGGGAATACGGCACGCCGACCCGCGCCCATAGCAGCCGCATGTAGTCGTGGATCTCGGTGACGGTGCCGACGGTGGACCGCGGGTTTCGGCTGGTGGTCTTCTGGTCGATCGAAATTGCCGGGGACAGGCCGTCGATACTGTCCACGTCGGGCTTGCCCATCAGTTCCAGGAACTGGCGGGCGTAGGCGGAGAGGCTTTCGACGTAGCGGCGCTGGCCCTCGGCGTAGATCGTGTCGAACGCCAATGAGGACTTGCCGGACCCGGACAGGCCGGTGATCACGGTCAGCGAATCGCGCGGGATCACCACATCCACGTTCTTCAGGTTGTGTTCACGCGCGCCGCGCACATGGATGTTGCTACCTGTCATGGATGGGGGCCATGCCCAGCTCCTGCCGTCCGATTCGGGTTGTTCTTGAGATGTTCCGGGCTATATGACAGGTTCGCGGCTCGCTTGGAAGGTCGTTAATCAATGGCCCGGTAGCATGGGATCGCGTAGAGTTGGGCTTTATGGGTGTGAGGGTTAGCGATGGCCGGCAGCGTCAATAAGGTGATCCTGGTGGGCAATCTGGGCAAGGACCCGGAAGTGCGGACCACACAGGCAGGATCGAAGATCGTCAATCTCTCGGTCGCCACCGGCGAAACCTGGACCGACCGGGCGTCCGGTGAGCGCAAGGAACGCACCGAGTGGCACCGGGTGGTGATCTTCAACGAACGGCTGGCTGACGTGGCGGAACGGTTCCTGCGCAAGGGCCGCAAGGTCTATCTGGAAGGGTCGGTAGAGACGCGCAAATACACCGATCAGTCGGGTGTGGAGAAATACACGACGGAGATCGTGCTGCGGAATTTTCGGGGCGAGCTGGTGCTGCTGGACAGCGCCCGAGGCGAAGAAGGCGGCATGCCCGAGGGCGGCGGGTTCAACCGAGATCGCGCGCCGGCATCGCGGCCTGCGACGGCGTCGGCGCCGAAGGGTGGTCCATCGTGGGATGCGCCGAAGGGCGGGGATCTGGATGACGAGATTCCGTTCTGATCGGATGCCGAGTTAGCGAGAACGAGGGCACCTGTTCCCAGCAAGGACCGCTGTCGTGATTGGCCTTGTGCCAGTCATATTTGCGCAGTGATGCGGGCGATGACCGGGACAAGCCCGGTCACGACGGGTTCTTATCCGGCCACGTCGGGTCCTTTCTGAGCCGCTGTGACGCGCCTTCGTCCGTGATCTCTCTGGGCTTCTTCCCGCGTCTTGCGGACCTCTCCACGTGCGATCCGCGACACCCATTTTGTTAACGCAGCGGCTTGCCCTCGGCCCAGAACATCCCTTACGATGCGGCATCGGACGACTTCACAGGGAGGATCGACAAAAATGGGCATTCGTCACTGGCGCCGCACGACTCTGTTTGCCGTCGCCCCGGCATTGCTGCTGGCTGCCTGCGCGCAGACCCCTATGGGACCGACGGTCCAGGTGATGCCCGGACCGGGCAAGTCCTTCGAGACCTTCCAATACGAGCAAGCCGGCTGCAAGCAATTCGCCGAACAGGCGGTTGCCGGTCAGGCGGAGAACGCGAATATCCGCGGGGTCGCTGTCGGCGTGGTGGGCACCGCATTGGGCGCGGGGCTCGGTGGGGCCATTGGCGGCGGCCACGGCGCGGGTATCGGCGCAGCCAGCGGCGCCTTGGGCGGCGGAGCGTTGGGGGCCGGATCCAGCGCCAATGCCCAGTACGGAATCCAGCAGCAATACGACAACGCCTTTTCCCAGTGCATGTACTCCAAGGGCGACATGGTGCCGGGCTACGGGCCGATGATGGTCCAGTCGCCCTCGCCGGCGGCGTACGGTTATGATCCGCGGCTGACTCACGCGGTCCAGGTGCAGCTCAACCGGTTGGGCTATCTCTCGGGACCGGCCGACGGCGCCATGGGGCCGAACACCAGCCGCGCCATCGGCACCTACGAGCAGACCGTTGGGCTGCCGGTTGACGGGGTACCGTCCGAACCGTTGCTGGCGCGGCTGCAGGCCACACCATAAATCGCCCGCTCCGAGGCCATCGCGACGCGGGTGTTTCCCCATAGCGGGCTCGTCATTCCGCCAAGAATCGCTTATCTAAAGGTTCTTGCTGCGCCGCAGCGAGGGCCACCCGGCCCCCACCCGCCGATCCATTAAACAGGCCCCGCTTGAGCGATACGCCAAACCCGCCGCCTCCCGATCCACCGGAGGACCTGCAGCCGGTGACGATCGAGGAGGAGATGCGTCGCTCCTACCTCGACTACGCCATGTCGGTGATCGTCGCGCGCGCTCTGCCCGATGTGCGCGACGGACTGAAGCCGGTGCACCGACGCATCCTGTACGCCATGCAGGAAGCCGGCTACACGCCGGATAAGCCATACCGCAAATCCGCGCGCGTCGTCGGCGACGTGATGGGCAAGTACCACCCGCACGGCGATCTGGCGATCTACGATGCCATGGTGCGGATGGCGCAGCCGTTTTCCATGCGTGTGCCGCTGATCGACGGGCAGGGCAATTTCGGATCAGTCGATAACGATCCACCGGCGGCGATGCGGTATACCGAGGTGCGCCTCGCCAAAGCGGCCATGCTGCTGCTGGAGGGCATCGACCAGGACACCGTCGAGTTCCAGCCGAACTACGACGAAAGCGAGCACGAGCCGAAGGTGCTTCCCGCCACCTTCCCGAACCTGCTGATCAATGGCGGCAGCGGCATCGCTGTCGGGATGGCCACCAATATTCCCACCCACAATCCCGGCGAAATCATCGACGCTACCCTCGCACTGGCCGCCGATCCGGACACTACGCTGGACGAGTTGATGCGCATCGTCCCCGGACCGGATTTCCCTACTGGCGGTATCATTCTCGGTCGAGCCGGCATCCGCGCCGCGTTTGAAACCGGCCGCGGATCATTGATCCTGCGCGCCCGCACCGAAATCGAGGAGATCCGCCGCGACCGCCAGGCGATCATCGTCACCGAACTGCCGTATCAGGTGAACAAGGCGGCACTGCTGGAGCGCATCGGCGAACTGGTGCGGGCGAAGCAGGTCGAAGGCATCGGCGAGATGCGCGACGAGAGCGACCGCTCCGGGATGCGCATGGTGATCGAACTGAAGCGCGAAGCCACGGCTGAGGTGGTGCTGAACCAGCTCTTTCGCTTTACCAACATGCAGATCGGCTTTGGCGTGAATATGCTGGCGCTGGATGGCGGCCGGCCTCGGTTGATGGGGCTGAAGGACGCGTTGATGTCCTTCATTGCGTTCCGCGAAGACGTGATCCTGCGCCGCAGCCGTCATGAATTGGCCAAGGCACGGGACCGGGCGCATCTGCTGGTCGGACTGGCGATCGCGGTGGCCAATATCGACGAGATCATCCGGGTGATCCGCGCCAGCACGGACCCGGCGACAGCGCGCAACGCCCTGATGGAGCGCGACTGGCCCGCCGCCGATATCGGTGCCCTGCTGGCGCTGATCGATGAGCCCGGGAATGTCATTTCGACG
>DATIMO010000300.1:0-2544 GCA_035475215.1 Acetobacteraceae bacterium
TCCGATCGGCGCATCGATTCGAGTCCCAGAGGGATTCGCAACTTATTTCGGACTTGGGTGACAACGGTAGGGCACGGACCCGGGGGTCGGCTTGCGCCGCAAGCCGGGTGAGGGTCACGCAGCTGCCGGCAGCGGCTCCACAGTCTGTTGACGGAGCAGCTCGCGGTACGGTCCCGGCCGCGCCGCCAATGTCGCCGGCGAGCCGTCATCCACGATGCGGCCGCGATCCATCACGATGATCCGATCGAAGCTGGACAGCGTGGACAGCCGGTGGGCAATGGCGATCACCGTGCGGCCGTGCATCAGCCGATCGAGCGCGGCCTGGATGGCGCGTTCGCTTTCGGTATCCAGCGCGCTGGTCGCCTCATCCAGCAGCAGGATCGGTGCGTCCTTCAGAAGCGCGCGCGCGATAGCCAGGCGCTGGCGCTGGCCGCCCGACAGTTTCACGCCACGATCACCCACGATGGTATCGAAACCCTCCGGCAGCGCCTCGATGAAGTCGCGGCAGTGTGCCATCTCGGCCGCCGCCAGCACATCGGCGACCGGAGCCTCTGGGCGGGCGTAGCGGATGTTATCCAGCACCGATCGGTGCAGCAGGCTGATATCCTGCGGAACGATCGCCATGGCGCGGCGCAGGCTGTCCTGGGTGATGGACCTGATGTCCTGACCGTCGACCAGGATGCGCCCGTCTTCAACATCATAGAAGCGCTGCAGCAGCGCAAGCACGGTCGATTTGCCGGCGCCCGAATAACCCACCAGCCCGATGCGCTCACCCGGTTCGATCGCCAGGTCGAATTCACGCAGCACAGAGCCCCGGCTGGGGTAGGCGAAGCGCACCTGCTCGAAGCTGACGCGACCCGGACCGGGCACCAGCGGTCTGGCGTCGGCGCAATCGGTCAGCTCATGCGGCATGAGCAGGGCACCGATCGCCTCGGTCAGGCGTGCGACCTGCTGCGTCAGATTGACCAGCGCAACCGCCAGGTCTCGCGTAGAATTGAGGATGGTCATCGCCAGCGCAGTGAGCAGCGCGATATCGCCCACGCTGGCTTGCCCGCGCTGCCACAGCAGTATCCCGAACGCCACGACAGCGGCAGTCAGAACCGCGGTCAGCCCGGCGTGAATCAGCCGCAGTTTCTCCAGATAGAGCAGGCTGGTCCGGCGAGCCGTCATTTCCCGCCCCACCCGGGCGCCGAACCGCCGGCGTTCGCGCAATGTGGCTCCGAAGGCGCGGACGACGCCCATGTTGCCGATTACGTCCACCAGTTCCCCGTCCACACCGGCCGCATTCTCTGCATAGGTGCGATGCAACGGCGTGCCACGCTGCGCAAGCCAGTAGATCAGCACGCCAAGTGCAGCGGCGATCCCCACAAGTGTGGCAGCGAGCGGCGGATTGACCGAGCCGATGAACAGGATCGAGCAGACCACCGCGATGCATGGCGGGAGCACGTTCCAGGACCCGGTGTTTTCAATGGTGAAGGCAGCTTCGGCGGTGGCGCTGATGCGGCCGCCAAGAGCCCCGGGCAGGCGTTCGGCGAACCAGCTTGGCGCGTGCCCTGACAAATGCGCGAACAGATCGCGGCGGATATCGCCGGTCACGGCGACGTAGGTGTGGGCGGCGATCCAGCCGCCGACGCGCCACAGCAGATTGTCCGCGGCGATAAAGGCGCACAACAGCACGAAGGCCGCCCAGACGCCGTGCAGGCCGGGTCGCGCGTTGGCCGGCCCGGCAGCGACGATATCGATCAGGTGCTTCAGTCCGTATTGCGTGGACACGCTGCACGCGACGGCGCCGAGCACCGCGGCAAATATCACGCCGTGTCCCAGCTTATGCTGTCCGGCATAATGCAGCAGAAAGCGCAGCGGACGCGCGCGCAGTTCGGTCGGCGCGCGCGCAGACGGTAGCGGCCCGGCGGTATCGGGCCAGATTTCGTGCACCATCCCCATCGGGGCAGGTCCCTTCCTGATGGTCCGCCGGGGCTCGTTTCCGCCAAATAAATACGCCGGATTCTCGCCACATTCGGTTTCTATAACTCACAATTGATAGAGGGTGGCCGAAGACCAAGTCAAGTCTCAGTCGAGAATAAGTTTTCCGCCAACCCTGAAAGAAATGAGGGGCCGGTTACTATGCGCATTGCTCAAATTGCTCCGCTGTTCGAGGCGGTGCCGCCAAAGTTGTACGGCGGTACCGAGCGGGTGGTTTACTCACTTACCGAAGCATTGGTGGAACTTGGTCACGACGTCACCCTGTTCGCCAGCGGCGATTCAATCACCTCCGCCAAACTCGCGCCGATGCGCGAACAGGCCTTGCGGCTCGATCCGTCAGTAAAGGATTGGCTGGCGTACTACGTGCGGATGATGGAACTGGTGCGCCGCCGCGCCGATGAATTCGACGTCCTGCATTTCCATACCGACTATTTCCCGCTGTCGCTGTTCGGGCGCCAGCGCACACCGTTCGTCAGCACGTTGCATGGCCGGCTCGACTTGCCGGAGTTCAAGGTCGTTTATGAAACGTTCCTCGATGCGCCGTTCGTGTCCATCTCGGAC
>DATIMO010000301.1:0-6871 GCA_035475215.1 Acetobacteraceae bacterium
GCACGCGCCGCCTCGGCCAGCCTCGCCCGATCTCCGACCTGCATGGAGGCAGTCTGATCCACTACCATCAAGCCGATGTCGGGAAGCCCCTCCTGGGTTTCCTGGACCAGCCGGGGGCCGGCCAGCCACAGCAGGATCACGGCGAAGGCGACCGCCCGCAGCAACGTGCCACGGGCGCGACGCCAAGCGGAGGCGGCAATCCCCAACGCGCAGATCGCAGCCAGCGCCGCCAACAGGCCAAGCGGGATCAGCGGATCGAAGTGCAGGGCGGCAATCGCCTGATGCAGTTCCACGTACGATCCCATGGTTACTGCCCCAACCGTTCGAGGATTGCCTTAACGTGCACCTGGTCGCCTTTGTAATTGCCGGTCAGCGCGTACATCACGAGGTTCACGCCGAATCGGTACGCGAGAGTGCGCTGCCGTTCGCCACCGGGAATCACGGCATACGGATTGTGTCCTTCCGCATCGACCGCCCAGGCGGCTGCCCAGTCATTGCCGCCAATGATCACCGGGCTGACGTCATCGTTGCTGCGGTCCTCGCCCTGCTGCACCCAGACGTTGCCGCCGTCGTAACGGCCGGGATAATCGCGCAGCAGGTAGAACGTGCGCGCGAGCACGTGGTCGATGGTCAACGGTGTCAGCGGCGGCACGACAAGTCCGCGGGCAATGCGCTGCAACGCCTCCCCAGTTCCCGGCGCAAAGCCCGCGCCGGAGCCGGTATCACGTGTATCGATCAGCAGGATCCCGCCACGGTTCATATAGTCGTTCAACGCCGACGCGGCGGCGTCGCTCAGCGGCTGGGCATCGGCGGTAATCGGCCAATAGAGCAGGGGATAGAAGCTCAGGTCGGTCTTGCCGGGCGTGATTGCGTCCGGCTCGTCCAGTGTCGCGGCGGTGCGGGCATTCACGTATTCCGAAAGCCCTTCCAGGCCCTGTTTGGCAACCCCGTCCACCTGCGCGTCGCCACTGGTAATGTAGCCGAGACGGGTGCCAAGCGCAGGATCGGCGTGACCGAGTTCGGCGCGCGCAGACCCGGCTTGGAGCAGTCCGGCGCCGAGCACGCCGGCTATCAGTATGGTGGCGATGCGCCGGGCAGTGGTCGGACGCAGCAGCCCGCGCATCAGCAGAGATATGAGCAGGTCGAGCGCGAGCAGCGCGACCGCGGCGCTCATCAGCCAGGGGCCGATTGCCCGTTCCGGCACGGCGGCGGTCAGCGGCTCGATTTGCGCGCCGCTGATCGTCGGAGCGGCTTCCGGCCGCGCCAGCACGCTCGACAGGTTCAGCGCCTGACGTCCGTTCTCTGGTCCGTAGAGTCCGGGCGGATGCTGCGGAGATGCCGGAGTTTGGCCGAACTGATCCGCGGCGAGACCGGTGGCGGCCTGCGTTGGTGGCGACAGCAGGCCGTAGCCGTCGAGTGTCTGGACGGGTGCGAGCACGGCGTGCCCGGCACTGGTCTGGACGCCCACGGAGAGTGCCACCAGCCGGCGCAGCATATCTACGAACAGGCCGGACAGCGGCAGGTTGGACCATGCGTCGTTGGCGGTGACATGGAACAGCACGATGCGACCGTTGCCTCTGGCGGCCTCGGTGACCAGCGGTGTGCCATCGGCCAGTGCCGCCCAGGTGTGGGCGGCAAGCGTTGCGGAAGGCTCCGCCAATACCTGTCGCGATACCGTCACATCGGCCGGAATGGACAGCCCGGCGAATGGAGACCCCGGCGGGAACGGCGCCAAACCGGCCGGCTGACTCCAGGACAAGGCGCCGCCGAGCTGGCGATCGCCGCCGAGCAACTTGACCGGCAGCAGCTTGTCGGTCTCGCCGATCGGCTGGGCGGCGGTGCGCGGACCAGCCAGGCGGATCAGCAGCCCGCCCTTTTCGACCCATTGGGTCAGCGCATCGCGGTCCGGTCCGTCCGGCAGCGGATCGTCGGCCAGCACGATGACGGACGTCTGGCGGGCCAGTAACTGGGCGATCGTGCCCTGCCGCACCTCGGTGTATGGCGTGAGTGCGCGCAGCAGATAGTAAAGTGGGCCGACGAACGGGGCGTTGGCTGCTTCCGGATTTGCGGTGACCAGCCCGACCGGGCGGCGACGCCAGCGTTCGTCGAGCAATACCACCGAGCCCGCTGACGGCGCGTTGGCCAACACCAAACGGGTCAGCCGGTTGCGCAATTCCGGCGGCAGCACGATGGCGGCCTGGGCAGTGCTGGCGCCGGCCGGCACCTCGATCGTCGCCTGGGCAAGTGTGCGTCCGTCGCCGGTCTGCGCAAGGACCTGCACGTTGGCGGCTGCCGGCTGAGGCACCTGCGCGATGCGCGCCACGAGACTGTCCGCGGTGCTTTCAGGGGGCAGCAGCAGCCGCGCGGGCACGTCACAGCACAGCTCCGTGACCGGGCCGGCGGCGCCGAGCGCCTGCGCGAAACCGGTGAAGGCGTTGCCATCGGTCAGACCATCGGCGAGATAGACGACCGAGCCGTCCGACTGTTTCCAGCTTTTCAATGCTGCGGTGGCGGCGGGGCGGTCGGCCGGCCAGGGCTCTGGATGCATCGCAGCCAGACGCGCTCGCAATTCCGCGGGCGGCATCAGCGGCGTGACGGTGGGAGCCGCTCCGGTGTCGTCGGCGGCGGTGGCAAGCAGCGCAACCGGACGTCCGGCGCGGGCAGCGCGATCGAGCACAGTATCCGCGGCTTGGATGCGCCGCGGCCATCCGGCAGCGGAGGCCCAGCCGTTGTCGAGCACCAACAGCACCGGACCAACCCCCGGAAGCGCCGACCCGGCATCCAGAATCGGTCCGGCCAAGCCGATAATCACCAGCGCGGCCGCGATGCAGCGGAGCAGCAGCAGCCACCACGGGGTGCGCGCGGGGGTTTCTTCCCGTGCCTTGAGGCCGAGCAGAAGGCGAATTGCCGGAAAGTTTTCACGGCGGGGTGCGGGTGGGGTGACCCGAAGCAACCACCAGAGCAGCGGTAGTGCCGTAAGGGCGAGGAGAACCCAGGGAGCGATGAAGATCATGGCGTGCGGCGAGGATGTGAGGTGGAAGCTGGTGCGGATGACGGGTTAGGACGACCCCTCCTCCCAACCTTGGTCTGCTTCGCAGCCCAAGCCCGCGAGGGGAGGGGGAGCGCGTTGGGGGAAAAGGGTGTGGCGATCATTGGGCGGCCATCGCCGTGTAGAGCCCCAGCAGAGCGGCTTCGGGCGAATGGTCGGTGCGATGGATGGCGAAGCCGAACCCGGCAGCGGCGCACAGGGCGCGCAATCCGTCCTGCTGAGCGCGCAATCTGGCAGTGTATGCGTCGCGGATGCCCTCGACACGCGGGATCAGGGTTTCCCCTTCGCGCTCCAGGCCTCGAAAGCGGATCCGGCCCGCATAGGGCAGCAGGTCTTCGGCCGGATCGAGCACTTGCAGCAACGTGCCAGTCACCGGAATTCCGGCGAATCGCGCCACCACCGCCTGGATTTCCGGCAAGGGCGACAGAAAGTCGCCGAACAGCACCACGCGCGCATGCCGGGGCAGCGGCATCTCGGGCGGCAGGCCTGGAGCGTCCGTGCTGCTGGCGGACAGCGCCTGTGCCAATCGATCCAGGGCGGCGCGGCCCGCCAGCGGCCGACTGCCGGGTTCCATGAGCGCGACGCGCTCGCCCCCACGCAGCAGCAGGGCGGCCAGTGCAAGCAGCAGCAATGCGGCGCGCTCATGCTTTTCGACAGGAGCGAGGGCGGAGCGCCACCGCATGCTGGCGGAGGCGTCGTGCCACAGGCACACGGTTTGCGCGGCTTCCCACTCGGTTTCGCGGATGAACCAGCCATGCGGTTCCGGCCGGCCGGATTTGGCCGACTGGCGCCAGTCGATGCGGGCTACGGGGTCGCCGGTGACGAAGGGGCGAAATTGCCAAAAGCTGTCGCCGGAGCCTACGCGCCGGCGGCCGTGTACGCCCTGCGCCACGGTGGCAGCCACCCGCTCGGCAGCGACCAGCAGCGGCGGAAGGCGTGATGCCAGCGCTTCCGCGCGCCGGGCGCCGGCATGGATGGCGGCGTCAGCCAAGACGCTCAACCAGGCGATCGATGATCTGTTCCAGGGTGACCCCGTCGGCGCGGGCCGAGAAGGTCAGCGCCATGCGATGGCGTAGCACTGGTCGCGCCAGGGCGGCCAGGTCATCGATGCTGGGTGCGAGTCGGCCTTCCAGCAGCGCGCGCGCCCGGCAGGTCAGCATGAGTGCCTGCGAGGCGCGCGGGCCGGGACCCCAGGCGACATGTTTGCGCACGATCTCATCCTGAGTGGAATCAGGTCGGCCGCCACGTACCAGACCAAGTATGGCGTTCAGAACGCTCTCGCCCACCGGCACCCGCCGGATGAGGGTTTGCGCCGCGATCAGGTCCTCGGCCGTCATTGCCTGCGATGCTTGCTGCTCGACTGCGCCGGTGGTGGCGAGCAGCATGGTGCGCTCGGCATCGAGATCGGGGTAGCCGACATCGACCTGCAGCAGGAAGCGGTCAAGCTGCGCTTCCGGAAGCGGATAGGTACCCTCCTGCTCGATCGGATTCTGGGTGGCGAGCACGTGAAATGGGCGGGGCAGGACGTGTTCGTGCCCTCCCGCGGCGACCCGCCGTTCCTGCATCGCCTGCAACAGCGCCGACTGGGTGCGCGGGCTGGCGCGGTTGATTTCGTCGGCCATGAGAAGCTGGCAGAACACCGGGCCGTGGACGAAGCGGAAGCTGCGCCGGCCGGCGGATTCCTCCAGCACCTCGCTGCCGATGATGTCGGCCGGCATCAGATCCGGGGTGAACTGGACGCGCTTGGTAGCAAGCCCCAGCACGATGCCCAAGGTTTCCACGAGGCGGCTCTTGCCCAGTCCGGGCAGGCCGACGAGCAGGACATGGCCGCCGCAGAGCAGGGTGATGAGGGTTTCGTCCACCACCTCCTGCTGGCCGAAGATGACGCGGCCGATGGCGGCGCGCACCGCTGCAACGCGGTTGCCGACGGCCTCCACTTCGTGCAGTACGGGATGAGGTGCAGCGGCTGCGTGGGGCACATTCGCCATGTTGGCCGACATCCAAGTCTCCGCCGATGAGTTTCGGGACGATGCTGACATATTGGCACTTTCCGCGAGAGGGGGAGGCTACCTATATCGCGATCAGGTTGGGAATACCGGGAAACCGGGCGCCGCCATTGCGAATGGGAAAGGAGGCCTGAATGATGCCGGTTCTGTGGTGCCCGCCGGCAATCCTGCGTGCGCGCCGCAACATTTCGCCGCGAGCGTGAGCGGGATGGTTATGAGCCGGATGGAACAGGGGCCGACGCAGCACAGCGCAGTACCCGCACGGACCGCTGCAATCGCGGCAACGCCTTCTCCAATCCGGCCGGAGCGTCGGCCGGTGGAATGCGGCGATCTGCCGTTCCTGATCAAGCGCGATGGGACGTGGCTCTACCGCGGCACGCCGATTGGCCGAAAGGAACTGGTGTGTCTGTTCGCCAGCGTGCTGAAGCGTGAAGCCGATGGCTCGTTCTGGCTGGAAACGCCGGCAGAACGCGGCCGGATTGCCGTGGAAGATGCGCCATTCGTCGCGGTCGAGCTGGACTGGACCGGCGACGGACGACGCCAGGTTTTGTCCTTTCGGACCAATGTGGACCAGGTGGTGACGGCCGGTCCCGAACATCCGCTTCGCGTTGCGCACGACATCCTGACCTGTGAGCCGACTCCGTATATCCGAATTCGATCCGGCGCTGGGCAACCTTCGATAGAGGCGCGGATCGGCCGCGCGGTATATTACGAGTTGGTGGCGCTTGGGGTTCCCGGATGGGTTGGCTGCCGACGAATGCTGGGAGTTTGGTCGAGCGGGGTGTTTTTTCCTCTGGGCGAGCTGCCCCCCGGCCAGGATTGAGCGGTTACCCGGTGGACGCAGCCGAGCTTCGGCGGCGGCTGATCGGCGTATTGCG
Source organism: Acetobacteraceae bacterium (assembly GCA_035475215.1). GTDB lineage: Bacteria > Pseudomonadota > Alphaproteobacteria > Acetobacterales > Acetobacteraceae > DATDIC01. The sequence continues at coordinate 5,934 of DATIMO010000301.1, forward strand.
GAGTGAAACACCCGGGCGGCTGGTTCGCGGCAATGAATTGCTGGCAGCGGTGACGCAGGCGCCGGTCTCGGCTGCCGTGCTTGTCGGGTTCGTGCTGGGCGCTACGCCAAGCGTGTTGCTGACCAAGCGGAACGAGCATTTGAAGCGACATGCCGGTCAAGTGAGCTTCCCGGGCGGGCGCCTCGATGCGACTGACACAGACGCGGCGGCCGCCGCGTTGCGCGAAGCACAGGAGGAGATTGCGTTGGATCCGGCACAGGTGGAGGTGCTGGGTCACTTGGGCGACTTCCTGACCGGCACCGGTTTCCGGATTACGCCGGTGGTTGGTCTGATACCGTCTGGCCTGAGCTTCGAGCCGGCACCGGACGAGGTCGATGCGGTATTTGAATTTCCGATCGCGGTGCTGCTGGATCCGGGCGCGCCGAAGCGCGAACGGCAGGAGCGTAACGGGATCGCACGCGACGTGTGGGTCTGGCCGCACCCGGAGCATTATATCTGGGGCGCAACCGCCGCGATTCTGGTGCATCTGGCCGAGCGGTTGCGGGCCGAGGCATGACCGATGCTGCGGCTCTCTGAGCTCGCACTGTTCCTGTCCCCGTTCCTGCTGTTCGCCGCGTGGCGTTTTGCCTTGGCTCGCGGTCTGCGATCCGGCCCAGTGGTGGCCACCGCTGCCGGGGCGCTGGTGCTGATGATTGGCGTGCTGATGTGGTTCGCCGCGGACCGGGCGCTGCCGCGGAATGGCGCCTATGTACCGGCGCGGCTGGAAGACGGACGCATCGTGCCGGGCCACGCTGCAGCCGGATCGACCGATTGACCGAGACACCTTCCCAGCGCATCGCGCCGCCGGCCTTCCTGTCGGATCCGGGTCTTGCCACGATCATGGCCGCGCTGCCCGAGGCGCGTGTGGTGGGCGGTGCGGTGCGGGACGCGCTAGCCGG
>DATIMO010000302.1:0-8126 GCA_035475215.1 Acetobacteraceae bacterium
CGAACAACTTGGTTTTCAGCCCGACCTCACTGGCGGCACGGATCATCCCGACCGTATCCGGCGGATATGATGCTACGAACACCATGTCGGGGTTCGTCGCCTGAATGGCGCGCACGATCGGCGTGAAATCGGCCGTGCTCGGCGGGTAGCTCTGGTCATAGACGATCTTGAATCCGTTCTGCTTCGCCAGCGCGAGCGCGCCATCGATGGCGTTCTTCGGGAACTCGGCATCGGCGCCGACGATCGCCAAGGTCTGCAGCTTCGGCTGCTGCCCCGCCACTACCGCAAAGAATGGCGCCGCGAAGCTCTGCTTCGGCTCCGGTCCGCCCATCGGCGCGATGGAGAAATAGCGCGGATAGTGGAATTGGCTGTTCACCGCCAGCGCCAGCAGGCCGAGGAATGCACGTTCATGGGCGATGATTACCGGCATGGCCGGGGTGACCATGTTGGTGCCGTAGCCGCCGACCACGAGATCGACTTTGTCCACGTCCAGCAGCTTGGTGTAGATGCCGGGAACCTGCGCCGGATTGCTCTGGTCATCGTAATAGATCAGCTTGACTGGCCGCCCGAGCAGCCCGCCTTTGGCGTTGGCGTCCTCCGCCCAGATCTGCATCGCCAGCAGTGCCGCTTTGCCGTTGGGCGCCAACCCGCCGGTCAGCGCCATGCCGAAGCCGATGGTGATCGGCTCGGCCGCATGCGCGGGTGGAATGAGCCAGGCTGCCGCGGCCATGGCACCAACTGCAACGACGCGGAGACGGCGATGAAGCGAGTTCAGGCGTCGCATTGTTGCCTCCCCAAGGATTACGAGCCTGTCAATTTGGAAGTGCGCGCGCCGAATGGAATTGGCGTAGCTGGATGAGATGGCTTTGCCGTTAACGGCCGACCCGAGTAGCGAAAACCGCCGACCGGCCGGCGCCTGGACGACCTCTCCCGCGCTTCCCGGAGAGGTCGGACCGCGGAGCGATCGGGGTGACGGCATCCAGTGCAGTGGACCAATATGTTCAGCAACGCCTATTCTTTCTGCCGAGGAGAGTTAGCGCGATCAGGCCAATAAACCCAGGCAACAGCAGGGACGCAGAAGCTGGTTCCGGTGCCTTCACGGAAATAACATCCGTAACGTCCACGGAGAAAGCCGGGATTTCACCATTCGTGCAGCAGTTCACAGCCGGAGTGAAGGCATCACTGCTGCCGCCGAAATTCAACGTGTGCAGGCCCGGAGCGAGGTCCTCGATCATCAGCCAATAACCGGCCGCTTTTGTCGGAAAAAGGTCAGCGCCAACCGGCACACCCTCGGAAGCAATCAAGCTGCCGGCTTGTACAGGTCCCGCGGAAAAGAAACCGGTGACCTCGAGAAAGGAGCTTGGGTTGGCCACCGGAACTCCGTCAATCGACGCGAACAGGCTGGCCGGATTTACGGCATTCAGCCATCCCGCAACGAGGGCGTTGGCAGCGTTCTCGCGATCGGCGAGCGTGGCGGCGGGTGGATCTATTTCGGCTGGCTCCGTATCGGAAAAGTTGATCAAGGGGAGCAGCACAGGCTTGCCACCCGGTACCTGAAAACTTCGGCTGACCGGGCCGGTATTGCCGCTGGTACCAGCGACGAAGAACACAGGCCCATTGTTGTTCACGTTCGCGAAAGCCCCGGTGGTATCGGTGAGCGGGTTCTGTGCGGCGGGTGCCTGCAGCGCCCATGTCCACCAAGCGGCGGTCCAGTCGGCAATCGACTGGCCGGCAACAAAGGAGCTTGGTGGCAGGATAGTTGTACTGCTCGCCGGTTGCGAGACGAACACGATCAGCCCGAAAGCAGCCATGATAGTCCAAATGCGCTTGTGCATTGTTTCCTCCCCGATTTGGACGTGCTCTCGAGAGCCAAATCATGGTTCCATAACAAATTTCACCCTGTCAAGGTATTTCGATAGGGAACGACTCGATGCCAATCTAAATCAAAATTCTCGTAAGCTTGAGTGGCGTATTACAACCTGGCTGAGTGTTCTGCAGACCAAACGCAACCTGAAAACGTTTTCCTCGCTGTTGGCCGGGGGGTGTATACAGGCTAGTCGGAGACGGCGGATGGCTAGTTGGACAAATATCCGCCTTTTGGCACACGCATGCTGAACGTTGCCTACGAACGCTCACAACCAAGCTGGAACACTCACGCGGGCACAGCGAGTCCACGATTCGTTTGTCAGACCGACAAAATCATTGGTGCCAAGGTGGCCACGGGCGCGGTGGCGGGTGGCATCTCCGATTGGCTTTGGGATATGGCCGATACGGTGGCACTGATCGGCGCGATGGCCGAGGCACCGAAGGCAGCGGTCCCTACAAACCCGTGCGCAGAAGCGCCGATCTGATTTCAAACTGAAATACTACCCGCCGGCCCGCCAATTTTCACGAAACCGATCGACGGGCACGTTGCACCTGCCGCAAAGCCGTCGAACCAGCTATCGAACTTGGCACGGTGTTGCTGCAATTTCTGCTGACGATCCTAATTGCCGCAATCATGTACGCGCAAGGCGACAGCGCGGCGGTCTTTTGTCCGCCGCTTCGGACACAGGCTCGCCGGTACGCGCGGGGAACAATCGGTGATGCGTCGGCTGATCCGCGGGTTCAGTAGACCTCGGCGTAGCGCGCGCACAGCTCGGCCGGATCGAGCCCGGCCAGCTTGTCCACCTCGGCGCGCTTGTACCGAAGATAGGCGTCGAGGAACACAGGGCCGAACCAGTCGTGCGCCGCCTGATTGGCGGCCAGGCCGCCCAATGCCTGGCTCAGGGTCCGCGGCAGTGACGGCGGCGCGCCGGAGGTCGCCGGAATACTCAAACCACGCCGCAGCCCATCGGCGCCGGCAAAAACCACCGCACCGAGCGCCAGATAGGGGCTGGCCGCGGCGTCTGCCACTCGGAATTCCACGTTGAACTGCCGGGCCGTCTCGACTGCACTGGCCGCAGCGAATACCGGGCACACGCGCAGCGCGGCACCGCGATCCTGCTGCTGCAGATCGATCAGCGTCGGCGCCCAGCGATTCGGCGTCAGCCGCAGATAGGAAACCGGCGACGGCGCGGTGATCGCGCAAATCGCAGGGAGATGCGTCAGGATGCCGGCACAGAAATGCTCGGCCGCGGCGCTGAGTCCCATCCGTCTGTCCGGATCATGAGTTACCGGAGCGCCGGATGCATCCTGCAGGCTCATGTGGATATGGACGCCGTTGCCCACGCCCTCGGGCGCCGGCATCGGCGAGAATATCGCCCGGTGGCCGAGCCGATGCGCTGTGGCGCGGGCCATTTCACGGGTGATCACCGCGTGGTCCGCCGCGGTCGGCGCCGGGGTGGGTGCCACCGTCACCTCGAACTGACGCGCGCCATATTCGGCCAGGAATGAGTCGGGCGTAACGCGGGCGGCACGCAGCGCCGAGGCAAAGTACCCGCCGAATGTGCCCTGACGGCGGAACGCCCCCAGGCTGTATGCGTCGCCGGGACGGTCGTCGGTGCCGGTATAGACTAATTCCTGCTCGAATGCCGCGATCAGCGACAATCCCGAAGCGTCGTGTAGCGCCGCCAGCGCACGACGCAGGAACGCGCGCGGGCAGCATTCCCACGCAGCGCCGTCCGTGGTGCGTATGTCGCCCAGAAAGAAATGCTCGGGGGCTGAGCCGCCTTCGAAATCGACGCGCACTTCGGCGGCGGGGTCCGGCACGATCATCAAATCCCCGGCGGTGCCGAACGGGGTGTCCCAGATCGGTCCGAACGCCGACATCATCAGGTTGCTGTGGGTCCAGCCGACGCCTTTGCTGCGGCGCGCCTCCAACTCGCGTTTCGGAAATCCCTTGCCGCGGACATGGCCCGAGATGTCGCAGGTTCCGACGAAGATCAGCTCTTCACGCAACATGGGGCACCTCGCGGGGTAAAAGGGGCACAGGTATCATACGCCTTCCCGTTTCGCGGATCACCCATGGCCCGACCCCGTTTCCACCCGTTGCGCATTGCCGAGGTTCGTCGTGAAACGGCGGATTGCGTGTCGCTGTCGTTCGACGTGCCGGACCGGCTGCGCGCTTCATACCGGTTCACGCCCGGGCAGTATCTGACGCTGCGCACTGTGCTGGACGGTGAACCGGTTCGGCGGTCCTATTCGATCTGCTCGGGTCTGGACGACGGCGAGTTGCGCGTTGCGATCAAGCTGCTGGAGAACGGCGCGTTCTCGCACCGGGTGCATGGTCGGCTGCAGCCGGGCGATATGCTGGATGTGATGACGCCGGACGGGCGCTTCGGCGTTCCGATCGAACCAGGTGGTGGACGAACGCTGGTGGCGTTCGCCGCGGGTTCGGGCATCACGCCGATCCTGTCGATCCTGAAAACGACGCTGCATCGGGAACGCGGCCAGTTCATGCTGTTCTACGGCAACCGCAGCATCGGTTCGATCATCTTTCGCGAGGCGTTGGAGGATCTGAAGGACCGGTTCTTGTCACGACTGTCCGTGTTCCATGTGCTGTCGCGGGAGCGGCAGGACGTGCCGGCGCTGAACGGACGACTGGACGCCGAGCGGGTTGCCGGGCTGATGCGCACCATGGTGCCCGCCGACGTTGCCCATGCCTTCGTGTGCGGACCGCAGCCGATGATCGAGGGGTTGGAGAAGGTGCTGCTGGATTTCGTCCTGGGGCGCGAGCAGGTGCATGTGGAGCGCTTCACCCCCGGCACCGGCGGGCGTCCGGTGCCCGTGCCGCCCGAAGTTGCCGAAGCGACGCCGGTTGCCGAGGCGACGGTGATCTTCGAAGGCGGTCGGAGCACCTTTCCGGTCGCGGCAAATGAGGCGATCATCGACGCCGGCTTACGCGCCGGCCTCAACCTGCCATTTTCGTGCAAGGGTGGCATGTGCTGCACGTGCCGGGCACGACTGATCGATGGACGGGTGGAGATGGCGGTGAACTATTCGCTGGAGCCGTGGGAAACCGAGGCAGGGTATGTGCTGACGTGTCAGTCCCGTCCGGTGACGCCCCGGGTGGTGATCGATTACGACGTGGTGTGACGATCCATTTGCTTGCGGAAGAAACAGGGGGAGACGTCGAACCATGACTCACCGTTCAGTGCTGTTCAGTGCGGTGGCTCTCGTCGCAGTTGTCACTGCCGCGTCGCCGCAAGCCGGCGCGCGAATCGTCCGCCTGGAGATCGTGCGCACGGTGCCGGCGTTCGACGGGATATCGTTCGGCGCTATCGGCCCCTATCAGCACGTGTTCGCTCGCGCCTACGGCGAGTTGGACCCGGCCGATCCGCACAACACCATCATCCAGGACCTCAGCCTGGCGCCGCGCGATGCCCACGGGATGGTGGACTACTCGACCGACGTGGAGTTCCTGCGCCCGGCGGATGCATCGCGCAGTAATGGCGCGCTGCTGTTCGAGGTTAACAACCGCGGCAACAAGCTTGCTATTGCCGCTTTCGATGCGGGCGTTCCGCTTGGCACATCCGACCGCAATGCTCTTGCCAATCCCGGCGACGGCTGGCTGATGCGCCAGGGCTATACGTTGGTCTGGTGGGGCTGGGAGATGGACGCCATGCCCGGCTGGAACCGCGTGCTGATGCCGCCGATCACTGCCCACCACCCAGACGGCTCCCCCGTCACCGGCTTGGTGCGCAGCGAGATCGTCACACCACGGCCGGTGGCTACCATCCCGATCAACGAAAGCCAGCAGATCCAGTCTTATCCGTTCGACAGTTACGACAGTTACCCGACCGCAAGCCTGGACAATCACACGCCGGCGCCGGACGGGTTCCTGCCGAGCCTGACGGTGCGCGCGCATGCGCAGGACCCGCGCATTCCGATTCCCAATAGCGACTGGAGCTTCGGTGTTTGCGAACCGGGCCAGCCTGAACGACCTGACCCGAAGCACCTCTGCCTGGCAGGCGGTTTCCAGCCCGGTCACCTGTATGAGCTGATCTACCGCGCGCGCGATCCGCTGGTGCTCGGCATCGGTTTTGCAGCCAGCCGTGATGTCGGTGCCTTCCTGCGTGGCGCGCAGCGCGATGACACCGGCGCCGCCAACCCGCTGTTCCATCCGGGACAGATCGCGGTGATTGAAGGATCATCGCAGAGCGGTCGGATGATCCGCAGCTTGCTGGCGCTTGGTTTCAATGAGGACGAGTTCGGCCGCCGCGTGTTCGACGGTGCCTACCCGCATATCGGCGGCGGGCTCATGCCGCTGAACGTACGCTTCGGTCAGCCGGTGCGCGCCTGGGGTGAGCAGACCGACAACATCTATCCCGCCTACGATTTTCCCTTCACCTATGGGCGCGAGCTGGATCCGCTGACGGGGCGCGACCAGGGATTGCTCGATCGTTGCCGGGCCACCGATACCTGTCCCAGAATCTTCCACGTCGCCACGGTGCTGGAGATGTGGGAGGGGCGGCAATCGCTCGGGCTGACGGATCGGCTCGGCCGTGAAGACGTCGCCGATCCGCCGAATGTGCGCACGTATATCATGGCAAGCACCCAGCACGGTCCGGCGGCGCTGCCGCTGGCTGCCAAGCCGCCCTTCGGCAACTGCCAGCAGCATCCGAATCCGAACCCGCAGGTCTGGACCATGCGGGCGTTGCTGACCGATCTTGTTGCGTGGGTGCAAGCTGGCGTTGCTCCGCCACCGAGCACCGCGCCGCGCATCGCCGATGGCACGATGGTGGCGCCCGATCAGGTGCATTTTCCGGTGATCCCGGCAAACCACTACCAGGAGATCGAGCGTCCCGCCGTATCCACCGCGCGTGTTTACAACACGCTGCACGTTCTGGATTTCGGTCCGCTGTATCGGGCCGGTGACAGCAGCGGGGTCATCACGGTCGAGCCTCCGCGCGTCGGCACTGCCAGTTATGGGGTGCTGGTGCCGCAGGTCGATGCCGATGGCAATGATATCGGTGGCATCCGATCGGTATTCGTGCAGGTGCCAATCGGCACCTATACCGGCTGGAATTTGGGGCGCGCCGGCCGGTTCGAGGGCGGGCTGTGCAACCTGCAGGGCAGTTTCATCCCGTTTGCCGCCACACGTGCCGAACGCAACGCGATCGGCGATTCGCGCTTGTCGATCGAGGAGCGGTACCCGAACGCCGAAACCTATGTGGCACAATTCCGTGCTGCCGCCGACCGGCTGGTCTCTGACCGTTTCCTGCTGCCGGACGATGCGCAAACGCTGTTGGACCAGGCGGTCCGGACCGGCATCCGTTCCGCCCCGTGATAAAATGAAGCAAACCCCTCCCCTTGCGGGAGGGGATGGGGGAGGGGAGATCACCATGGCTGAACCAGGATTGTTCGAAACCATCTACTCCGCGCGTTCGCTGCGGCGGTTGAAACCAGATCCGGTTCCGGAAGAACTCATCACGCGTGTGCTGGACGCCGCCATCCGCGCGTCGTCCGGCGGCAATGCCCAGTCCTGGGTATTCGTGGTCGTGCGCGATCCGGCGCAGCGGCAGAAACTTGGGGCGATCTATCGCAGGGCGTCGGATATCGCCGAGGTGGTCTATGGCGCCCGCGGCCGTCCGCCGCATCTGACCGAGGCGCAATACGCGCGCTTCATGGCGTCCGGCGCGCATCTTTGGGAACACATGGGCGACGCACCGGTCATTCTGGTGCCTTGTCTGCGCCGCCAGACCATGCCCCCGCGGGACGTCCTGCCGCCAGAGGTTGTCGCGCGCTACGAGGAAGAACTTGCCTATATGGCCCGCATCCGCGGCGCCAGTATCTATCCGGCGGTGCAGAATGTGATTCTGGCCTGCCGCGCGCTTGGCCTGGGCACGGTTATAACCACCAACCATCTCCGCTTCGAGGATGAGGTAAAGGCGGTGCTCGGTCTGCCTGAAGACGTCGATACCTACGCGCTGATGCCGATCGGCTGGCCAATCGACAAATTCGGTCCGCTGACCCGCCGGCCGGTGACCGAGGTGGCGTACGCTGATCGCTGGGGCTCGATCTGGCCAGGCTGATGCGACGCGTCAGTAGAGATGGAAGACGAAATGCCCGGCGAACGCTCCAGCGCCCAATGCCAGGGCGATGATGCCGGCCCAGGTAAGTCGGAAATCGCGGTCGTGCACCGAACGGGAATCACGGAATCCCGTGTCCATCGCGTTCCGCAGTGATTGGTCGCCAGCCTCCAT
>DATIMO010000303.1:0-5270 GCA_035475215.1 Acetobacteraceae bacterium
TCAGGCAGGACAACGCAACCACCGCCATCCACACGCCGAGCGAGAACGCCCCTGCCATCCGTGCCGAGACTGGCAGCCGCGCCTCCGCCGCCAGCGCCGACACGTAACTCGTCCGGTGAAACAAGGCCGCGTTCGCCAACCCGAGCGCAATGACAATCAGCTTCGGAGTCCAGTACGCGCGTGATCCCGCATGCACTGGATCATAGAAGAACAGTGCCACGCCGCTGACCGCCGCGACCGCGAATGTCCAGCGGATCCATGGCAGCACTTGGTCGGCGAATGGCTTCAGGGTCACCGTTCGCCCGCCCCATCCCATCAGCCGCAGATCGAGCACGCCGATTCCGCCGATGAACAGCGACATCGACAGGATGTGCGCCGCGCGCATCAGGTAATGGTACGGCTGCAGAGCGAAATGATACGGCCGCCAATCCAGCGCGATCAGCGCAGGGGCCGGGATTCGGATAACGTCGAAAATGCTCGGATCAGCCATCGGTCAGCTTTGCGGATGGGCCGAAAGCGGCGGGACTGTCATTTCTGCACTTGATATTGAGAATGGTTCTTAATATCAAGTGGCTCCCCTCACCCGAAACGGCCGATCACCACCATGTTCACCCACAGGCACGCGGCTCTCGTCCTGGTGCTCGCCGGCCCGGCTACCCTTGCGGGTGCAGCCGACCCGGTCACGCTCACGCTCAAAAATCATCATTTCACACCCGCCGACGTGACGGTGCCGGCTGGCCAGCGAGTCCGCATCGCCATCCACAACACGGACACCACGCCCGCCGAATTCGAAAGCAGCGATCTTCACGTCGAAAAGATCGTGGTCGGCGGAGGTCGCATTACCGTTTCGATCGGACCGCTGAAACCCGGCACCTACAAATTCTTCGACGATTACCACCCGGACAGCGCCACCGGCACTGTCACAGCAACAAAGGACTGAGCCGATGCCCTCCACCCCACTCAACCTGTTTGCCGCAGCCGCAGCCGCGGTGGCCTTCGCCCAAGCCGCCGACGCACGGGAGTATTTTGTCGGTGGGCCGGTCCACCAGCACGACATGGAAATCGTCGCCAACTACTTGACCGGAATCGAAATGGCCTCGATGCCGCCCGGCATGCCGATGGGATCCCCAAGGGACGCCGACGTGATCCATCTGGAAGCCGACGTACACGCGACTGCCGACAACGTGTACGGCTACCCCGATGGCGCCTGGATTCCGTATCTCACGATCGAGTACGCGATGGTCAAGCAAGGCTCGAACTGGAAGACCAATGGCAGGCTGCTGCCGATGACCGCCAAGGGACGGACCGCACTACGCCAGCAACATCGCAATGAACGGTCCCGGCAAATACATAATCACGTATCGGTTCACTCCGCCCGATGCGAACGGGTTCCTGCGCCACACGGATGAAGAAACCGGCGTACCTGCATGGTGGTCTCCGTTCTCGGAGGAATTCACCTTCGACTATCCGCAGAAATAGCGCGTTGCTTCGATCTGATACAATCGTGGTTTAGCGCGTGATCGCTCTTGAGGTGGACCCGTCAGCCGAACCAACCCACGGCGCCAGCCGCAAGGATTCCCCGTCATGACCGATCTCTCCCCGGAGCGCCCGCGTCAGGGCTGTTCCGCCGCGATCTGCCTGTACGCGGCCGCACTCATTTGCGCCGTGCCCCCGGTGGCACAGCCCGCCGTGGCACAGCCCGCTGCCGGACAGCCGCTTCCGAGTACCCCGCAGGAACAGAACAACCCCGTTCCCGGCCAAACAGGAGGCCAACCCGAATCGACGACCGGCCTCTGGCAACGCGCCAATCTGCTCGGCGATATCGGCGGTCTGCGCACCGTCCTTGATCGCTACGGCATCTCTTTCGGCCTGACCGAAACCGACGAGGTGCTCGGGAATCCGACCGGGGGTCGAAAACAGGGCGCCATTTTCGAAGGGCTCACGCAAATGAGTCTGGGCGTTGACCTGGGAAAAGCCGTCGGTCTCCAAGGCGGCGTCTTCAACGTCAGTGGCCTTCAGATCCATGGCCGCGGGCTGTCCGCCAACAATATCGACAACCTTAACGTGGTCAGCGGCATCGAGGCGGAACCGGCAACCCGTCTGTTCGAACTGTGGTACCAGCAATCCTTCCTGGACGGTCGGCTGGATGTGAAGGTCGGACAGCAGAGCGCGGACCTGGAATTCATGATGAGCCAGTACGCCGGCTTGTTCATCAACGCGAGCTTCGGATGGCCCACCCTTGCCGCAATCGATCTGCCGGCCGGCGGCCCAGCCTATCCGTTGGCGACGCCCGGCGTGCGCGTCCGGGCGCGACCGGCGGAGAGCACCACGATACTCGCAGCGGTCTTCAACGGCAGTCCCTCAGGTCTCGGGCCCGGCGATCCGCAGGTCAGGAACCCCTCCGGCACCAATTTCAATGTATCGAGCGGCGTCTTCGTGATCGGGGAGATCCAGTACGCAATCAACAATCAGGAGGGCGCCACCGGCCTGCCCGGCACCTACAAGCTGGGCGTCTGGTACAATTCCAACGCATTCGCCGATCCGTTTTTCACCGCCAGCGGCGCCGTGGACCCGCTGCCCACACACCGCGGCGACTGGAGCGTTTATGCCGTGGTGGATCAGCTCGTGTTCCGCCCGCCCGGCGCAAAGGATGGCGGGCTTGGCGTGTTCCTGCGCGCAATGGGCGCCCCCGGCAGTCGTAACACCGTGAACGCGTTCATCGACGGGGGCATTTCTTACGCTGGTCCCTTCGGCCGCCCGGACGACACTGTAGGTGTTGGCGTCGGCTGGGCCCGGATCAGCAACCCCGCACGTGCCGGAGATGCCGCGTTCGCCGCAACATCCGGCACTTTCAATCCGGTCCGCGGCAGTGAGACGGTGCTGGAGGTTACGTATCAGATGCAACTCGCTCCCTGGTGGCAGGTGCAGCCGGATTTCCAGTACGTCTTCAACCCGGGCGGAGGCATTGCCAATCCAGACAACCCCGGCAAGCGAATTGGCAATGCCGCGATTCTTGGCCTGCGCACGGTCCTGACGTTCTGATCGCCGTTGCTGGCGCTGGGGACGCCGCGGCATCTCCGCTTCTCAACACAAGGCCCGCCCTCCCCTGCCTTTCCCCTCCGAGGCTTACCCCGCCTTGTGTGCCAACAGCATCGTCGCCGACGCCAGCTCGAAATTCTTCTCGACCCCGAGTTTCTTGACCCAGCCCCGGCCGAGCAGGTTGTGCGCCGGCACCATCAGATCGCCCAACCGCAACGACAGAAACCCGCTGCGGTCCGGCTCCGGCAATCCCGCCGCCCAGCTCTGCACCATCCAGGTCAGCGACCACACCGGCAAAGTCCAGTCCGGCACCTGATGATCATCGATCACCAGCGTGTCCTCGAACAGTCGCCGCAATCCCATCCGGCTCATGTTGAAGTAGTGATGCGGATAAGCATGCTCGGGCTGCAGGAAAGGCACGCAGCACAGCAGCCGACCGCCCGGCTTCAGTACCCGCACCAGCTCGGCCGCGCAGGCGAACGGATCGCGGACATGTTCCAGCACCGCCACCGAGATCGCCGCTTCGAACGACGCGTCATGGAACGGCAGGTTTTCACCCACCGCGATCACGTCGGTGGTATCGTAATCCACGATATCCAGATTGACCACGTTGGCGTGATACACCGGCCGTCGTCCCGCCCCGCAATCGAGCAGAAGCCCGTCGCCCGCAGCCCTGATCAGACTTTCCACCGCCGGATCATACGGGTTGGACGACACGTGCGGCGTATCCACGATCCCGCTGGCCGCTCGCAGTTCATCCGTCAGGAAATCGAACTTCCGATCCCGCGTCGTGTGCGGCCTTGTGGTATCCAGCAGCGGCAGAAGCCGTTCCAGCTTCCTTTCCCGCAACGGCTCGATCAGATCGACACGGCGAAGCCTGCGCCCCTCGGCGCGGCCGTAATGCTGGAAATGAGCTCGACCGTCCGGAAGCGAGCCTGAAGCAACCGCTGACGCAACGTCGGGGTTGGCGGCCAGGTAGCCCGCTTCGGTGAAATTCTCGTCCTTCGCCGGTACGTCCAGCGGACCTGTATGATCCGAGTCGCCTGAGTCCGCCACGCTCCGCCTCCTTCAGCGCCGCGCGGCGAAAAATTCGCGCAGCAGCTCAGCCGATTCTGCCTCGCGCACGCCGCCGATCACTTCCGGACTGTGATGGCAGGAGGTGGCCTCGAACACCCGCGCCCCATGGTCCACGCCGCCGCCTTTCGGATCATAAGCGCCGAACACCAGCCTGCGAATGCGGAAGAAGCTCGCCGCCTGCGCGCACATCGGACACGGTTCCAAGGTCACGACCAGATCGCAATCCGGCAGCCGCGCCTCACCACGAAGCGCAGCCGCTGCGCGCAGCGCCAGCAGCTCCGCATGCGCCGAGGCATCGCGGCGGGCCTCCGTCTCGTTTCCGGCGCGCGCCAGCACGGACCGATCCGGCCCGACCACCACCGCGCCCACCGGCACCTCGCCACGTGCACCGGCACGCTTCGCTTCATCCAGGGCAATCTGCATCGCGGACATGGTGCTTCTTGCCCCGCCATGGGCGCGCGGTCTAGCAACAGCACAATGCAACGCAATCATCCGCCGGTCATCGGCGTCACCCTCGATTCCGAGCAGCCAGGCGGCTATTCGAAATATCCCTGGTACGCGCTCCGGCAGAATTACGCCGAGGCAATCGCCGCCGCCGGCGGGCTGCCGATCGCCCTGCCCCATCACCCGCCGCTCGCCGCCGCCTATCTGGATCGCATCGACGCGCTGGTCGTCACCGGCGGTGCGTTCGACGTGGACCCGACACTGTATGGCGACGCCGCCCGGCACGCCACCGTCACGCTGAAAGAACTGCGCACCGAGGCCGAACTGGCACTCACGCAGGGCGCCATCGCGCGGGGCCTGCCGGTTCTCGGCATTTGCGGCGGCCAACAGCTTCTCGCCGTGGCGCTCGGCGGCACGCTGATCCAGCACATCCCCGACGAGGTCGCGAACGCGCTCCCCCACGAGCAGCCGAACCCGCGCACCGAGCCGGGCCACACCGTGCGGGTGACGCGCGGCACGAAGCTGCACCGCATCGCCGGCGCCGACGAGCTGCCGGTCAACAGCGCGCACCACCAGGCGGTGAAGGAGGTGGCGCCCGGGCTCGTCGTCGATGCCGTCGCCGAGGACGGCGTCATCGAGGGCATCGAGGACCCGCGCCGCGCCTTCTGCATCGGCGTGCAGTGGCACCCCGAATACGCGATCAGCGACGG
>DATIMO010000304.1:0-4432 GCA_035475215.1 Acetobacteraceae bacterium
ACATGGCCGCACCAAAAACCAGCATCCCGGCACACCTTGAAACGCAACGCGTCACCTGTCAGATGCAAGACGACAGATGACCGGCGACCCTGATGCCTACTCCGACCCACCACAACCCATCCCCCAACGAAGCGCCAGACCTGCAACCCGTGACCAACCTTCTGGGCGGTACCCGCGTCCTCCGCCAGCATCTGAACACCCCCCTCGACGCCCACGAAATGCTGCTCCACGGCCTCCCCCCAGCAGCATTAACCCACCTCGTTGACAGCTTCGTTGTCCTTCGCAACTCCGCGGCACTCGAAAAAGCCCTTGGCATGAGCCTCCGCACCTTCCAGCGCCGCCGAGACACCCCGAAACGCCCGCTCAGCCCCGAGCAAAGCGGCCGAACCTGGAAATTCGCCGAAATCCTGGCGAAGGCAACCGCAATTCTCGGCTCCCAGGAAGACGCGGAGCAGTGGCTGGAGCGTCCCGCTATCGGTCTCGATCAACGCCGCCCGATCGACCTGCTGGCCACCCCAGCAGGTGTAGAAATCGTCGAAAGCTTTCTGCAGCGGGTGAAATACGGCGTTTACACATGACCCCACTTCCGGCGCCGCTTGGCGACGCCGAACTCGCAGCATGGCGCCTGGATGAGGCCACCTATGCAGCGACCTGGGACAGCGGCGAAGGCGCCTATCAGGCAGGCGGGCGCTGGAACAGCCGAGGCGTCCGCGCGGTTTACTGCTCAATCGATCCGGCGGCCGCCATTCTGGAAGTCGCGGTCCGCAAAGGATTCAGGGCGCTGGACACGGTTCCCCATGTTCTGACGTCAGTAACCATCACCCAGCCGTGGAGCGTCCACGTCGTCGATCCCCTGTCCCTGCCCAATCCCAACTGGCTGAGGCCGGGTATTCCTGGCGCTGGGCAGCAGAGTCTGGGCGATGCATTGCTCGTCGGGCACAAGTTCATCCTGATCCCGAGCGCAGTGTCGACGAATAGCTGGAACCTGGTTTTTGTGGGCGCGACGGCGGCAGGGGCTTATGTTCTCAGGTCGCAAGAGCAATTCGCGCTCGATACGCGACTTCATCCTTCAGCGGGGAGCTGACACCGAGGTGTGACCAACGGCGGTCGAGATGCTGCCTATCGCATCGTCATCCCGACACGCATGCCGTTGCCGGGATACCTGACGTTTCCATCGTAAAAATTTCGGCTCGATACGGTAATGTCACTTGGCGGATTGTTCCAGGAACCGCCGCGCAGCACGTGCGTGCCGCAGCTCGCGCTGCGCCATGCCTCACCGCCGGCAGGAGCGCCCTGGTAGGAACTGTGCCAGCAGTCGTCTACCCACTCGGCGATGTTTCCTTCCATATCGTACAGTCCCCACGCATTGGGGGGAAAACTGCCGAGATCGGCAGGGCGCGCGCGATCATGGGTGGGTCCGCAGCCTTCACAATCGGCTCTTCCGGGCCTGACTTCCTCGCCCCATGCATACCGTGTAGCCGTGCCGGCGCGGGCGGCATATTCCCATTCGGCCTCGGTCAGCAGGCGATATGGCTTTCCGGTGATCTTCTCCAGCCACCTGAGATATTGCGCGGCATCCTCCCAACTGAGGTTTGCCATTGGGCGTCGGCCCGGGTTTGCATCATGCGATGCGGGTTTGTATGTGCAGGCGCCGGCATCGACGCAGGCCTGCCATTCCGCGACCGATAATTCGAATTTCCCGATTGCGAACGGACGAACGTGAACCCGATGGATCGGGCGTTCGCTGGGGTCGGCGTTGGACCCCATGGTGAATTCGCCGGCCGGAATGGCCACCATGATCGGGCAGTTCTCGCAATCGCGGAACTCGCGTCCGTTGCTCTCGGCCGGCCGTGGTGGTGGGGCGGTACCGGTTGCAACGGCGGGCGGTGTCTGGGTTGGCGGAGTCGGGGTTGGCGGCTTGACAGCGGTCGTGGCCTCGTCGGCGCGTCGCGGCGCCGGTGGTGGCGCGACGGCCTGGTTCTGCGTCGGCAGGGGATTTGTTCGCGGCGTTGGCTGCGCTGCCACCGGCGGTGGCGGAGCAGGCGGCGCGGCTGGTGGTGCTGGGGGCGCCGCGGCTTCTGCCGACGGCTTGGCCCCACCGACCCGGCGCAGGTGATCACTGAAAACGAAGCCCGATTTGCCGTCCGGCAGAAGAACGCGGACCCACTGCGTACCGGTGACGATGCCCGTCACCAACGCTCGCTGTCCGCTTTCGACGATCCCTACAAAGGGGGACCCGGCGCTTGCTTCACTGTGCACGATCGCCGTGTCGAGCACATCGTAGGGCTCTTCCACCTCGGTGATGGTGGAGGTTTCGCGCATGCAGATAGCCTCGACCGTCCGGCCATTGGTGCGGCGTTCATCGAGCTGGGTCTTGAAGGATGGTGCCTTGGCCGTCAGTTGCGCCTGGCACGCCGCGTAGGTCGGGTATGACGCTCCTGGTTCCAGGTTGGTGATGTCGCAATTGCTGCCGGTGCAAGCGAGTGCGGCAATTATGAAGCCGAGCATGTCATGACCTTGGCTCGGCCGGGCGCCGCGGTGCCTGCAAGTCGCGGATCATTCGGCACGGACATAGATGGTGATCTTCTTCGAGTACAGCGGCGGCTCATGCGGGACGTGGTTGCCGTCCGCCATCAGAAGTTGCAGCGTGTGCTTGCCTGGGGTCAGCTCGATGACCGTTTCGGTCTGTCCACCGCCGAAATGAAGGTGGTGTTTGTCGTTCGGGATGGGTTGATCCAGCGGCGGCAGGTCGGTGTCGATCAGCAGGTGATGATGGCCCGTGTTCGGCACGAAGGTGCCGGCCGGTGCTACACCGAAGCCGCGGGTCCCGAACCAGACCTTCACCTTCGTGGATCGGACGACAGTGCCATCCTGCGGCCAGCCGATGTAGACGTAGGCGCCAGGCGGAGACGGCATACGCGTGCCGGGCGCCGGCTGATTGGTCCCTTGGGCGGCGGGGGCGGCGGCATGGCCGGGCATTCCCGGCATGGTTGATACCGGCGGGGATGATGCCGGCGGCTGAGCGGCGGGCGCCGGGGATGGTGCGGGGGGCTGAGCCGGGGGGGCCGCCGTTTGTGTCCACGCCGGCGCTGACATGGTCGCGAAGGCGCCCAGGCTGATCAGCGCAGCGATCAGCGGGGCAATGTGCCGTGGTGTTGTCATGGTATTGTCCTATGGCGGCACAATGATGGTGATCTTCTTCGAGTAGAGCGGCGGGTTCGTCGGCACATGCTGGGAATCACCAAGCAGCAACTGCAGGGTATGCCTTCCGGGTGGCAGATCCAGTCGCGCCTCGGTCTGACCGCCGCCGAAATGCAGGTGGCTCTTGTCATTGGGAATCGGTTGGTCCAATGGCGGCAGGTCGGTGTCGATCAACAGATGATGGTGGCCGGTATTCGGCACGTCGACCCCGGCGGGGGCGATACCGGCGCCGCTCAGTCCCATGCGCACCCAGAACTTGCCTCCGGGAATGACGGTCCCGTCGTACGGCCAGATGATGAACACCTCGGCGTCTTTCGGCATCGGTTTTGGGTCGGCCATGGCAGCCCCAACACCAAGCCAGACGACAATGGCGGCAAGCACCGCTGTCACTGCACGCGTCATAGGCCTCCCTCCCCCGGTGGAGCAGCCGCGATACGTTCATTGTGAAGCACCGTTCTCGGCAGACCGCACACGGTCGCATCGTTGAACATTCGATCGCGCTTTGTCAACGTTCTGGCGCGCCTGCTATTTGCCGGATGCCGGATCGACGCTGATCGCGTTGGCGGTGACGGTGGCGCCGGATGAGCGAACGCGAGCGATCGCGTCCCCCAGTTCCTTCAGATATCCGGCTGCGGGTTCGTCGGCAGGGCGAGCCGCGCCGGGCAACTGCACCGACGAGGCAATGGCGGTCAGCAGACTGGCTTGCGCATTGGTGGCCGCGATATCTGTTGCAGGCGAAACCGCCGGCCGTGCAATCGGGACAGCGGCGTTGGCCGGCAGTTTGCGGGCGGCGTTACCAGGGCCGGGAAACAGGTGATGAACGAGGCCGTCACCGGAATAGACGTCCACCGTCAGCGAACCTGGGAAATCGGGCATGGTCACCCGAAGCCCGCCGGGACCCGCCAACTCCGGCGACGGAGCGCTGCGGTTCACGCCGGAAGCTGGCCGCAGCAGGTCCACCGCCGGGCAGTACGGTCCTTTTATCCGCTGAACTTGCCAGACGACCGACGCTGTCGGGGAAAGCTGAGCGATCGATTGGCGGACCAGACCGCGAATTTCAAGCTCTGACGCCTCACCAAGAGCGGTCAAGCCATTCAGCGTGACCTTGGTGCCATCATCGAGGCGTGCGGCGATCATCGAACAGGGCATCTTCACGATGACACCGTGCAGCCCGGCCAGCAATTCGGACCGATGATCTGGAGCGGGGGCGGGCGGCAATTCGGCGGGTCGG
>DATIMO010000305.1:0-13836 GCA_035475215.1 Acetobacteraceae bacterium
GTGGGCCAGGTCCTGGGGTTCCTGACGATGGCGCCGTTCGTGGTGCCGGGCATCGTGCTCGCCATCGGTTTCTACGCTGCCTACACGCGGCCGCCGCTGGCGCTCTACGGGACTGCCTGGATCCTGATCCTGGCCTACACCACGCGTTTCCTGCCGATCGCCTATGTCAACTGCATGGCCGGCATCCGGTCATTGAACCCCGAGATGGAGGATGCGGTCCGCATCCTTGGCGGCAGTCGGCTGCGCGCGATTGCGCGCGTGATCGTGCCGCTGCTCAAGACCAATCTGGTCGGGTCCTGGCTACTGGTGTTCATTCCGGCTACCCGCGAACTTAGCACTGCCATTTTTCTGGTCGGCGCGAAGACCCGGGTGATTTCAGTGATGATGCTGGATCTGAGCGAGAACGGCAGCTTCGAGACGCTGGCTGCACTGGGGTTCTTTCTGCTGGTTGCAACGACGCTGATTGTATTGGTAGGTTATCGTATCGTTGGTCGGGATTTCATGCTGCGGCGGAGTTGAGCGTTGGCGACTTTATCGGTCATGACCCACCACCGTCATGACCGGGCTTGTCAATCCGTCATGACCGGGCTTGTCCCGGTCATCTCCGCGTCATCCTGGGAAGATGACCGCATAAGGCCGGTCATGACGACAGCCGCGCTCACGACGAGCGGTCCAGCATTCGCGGTCGTGATAGCGCATCCTTGCTGACAAACAGCATGCGGCGACGGAAGGCCATGGGGCTCTCGACAGTCAGGATAGCCTTGAGCGATTCAAGCACTCCGGCAAAGAACGGCTGTTTCAGGTCCAGCCCCTGGGTTTCCGCCCACTCGGGCACCGGCAGGCCAAACGATCGCGCCAGATGTTCGGCGACCGCTGCAATATACGCGTCGCGCAGGTCGTCCATTGGCAGCGGGTGATCCTTGATTGCATCTGCACGCATATCCGGATTGCCGTAGAACGAATCCAGGAACTCCCGCATCGCCGGGTCGAACTCCTGCTCGCCGCGGACCGCCCGATGCGACACCTCAACCAGCGTGCGGGGTCGGGAGAAGCCAGTCATTGTTCGGTTACCTCAGGGCCGGGGAGCGGTGCGGCAAGGATCTCTTGGAGCCCAAACCGTGTTTTTGGTGCGATCAGGTGGTTCGGATAGAACTGAGCCACGAGTTCCAGGGCTTGGTCTGCGTCGGTAATCCCGATCTCCTTAGCCAGTTGCCGAACATCGTCCACATCGGAACCGCCTTCCACGCCTGCGATCCGCATCGCCCTGCATTTCATTGCGTATAGGTATCGCGGACAGGCGAGCATCACCCTCAGGCCGGGCTGGTCCTCGGACGGGTACGTTCCAAATAGTTTTTTCGACCCGGCGTCAGAGGCGCTGAGGAATCCTTTCACCCAGTCGTTAAGCCAATCGCGATCCCATCCGCGCTCCTCGGCAATTATCGTTGCGAGGCGTCGTACGGTCTCGCGATCAGCTTCGAATACAGCATCGACATCCCGCGGGGCAACCCGCCAGTCGAAGGTCAGCATCAGGGCGGAGCCGCCATAAAGGGCGATCTCCACCGTTTTTCCCTCGGCAAAGACCCGCTGCCCCAGCTCGTTCAACGCCTGCTGCAGTGATTGCCGGTTAAGCAGCGTGGTCGCCATGTTCCCAGTTTATCCGTCCGGTCATCTCCCGCGTAATGGTGGAGAGATGACCGGCACAAGGCCGGTCATGACGTCGGGGCGGCGGTCATGACGAGAGGCCGGTGGTAACAGCGCCTCCACTCATGTCTCCTCGTCGCCCTCTATCTCCCGCCGCAACTCGCCGGCCCGGACGCTGGCGATGGCATTGTCCAGAATGCGCACGATCCCCTCATCGGCCACGCTGCGCGTCAGCAAGGCCAACGCGCCGCCGAGCAGCGCCGATGCCATGGCCAGTTCGCCGATATTCTGCCCCGCCATGTACTCGATCGCCTTGTCGATCACCGCGCCGGCGTGAGACAGCTCAGCCGGAGGCGGTTCCTGGACATCGTGTTCGATCGACATGGCTTTCCGCTCCTTTCGATTCATTCAACGACGACTGGTTCGGATTCCGGTTCGTCCTGCTCCAGCGCCTGCAGCGTCCACATCCGCGCATAGAGTCCGCCACGCGCCAGCAACGCGGCGTGGCTGCCGCGTTCGGCCACTCGTCCGGCCTCCAGCACGATGATCTCGTCGGCGTCCACTACCGTGGACAACCGGTGTGCAATCACTACGGTGGTGCGGTGCCGCGCCACGGCGCGCAGGGCGGCCTGGATGCCCTGCTCCGTTCGGGTGTCCAACGCACTGGTCGCTTCATCCAGGATCAGGATACGCGGGTCTTTCAGAATGGTTCGCGCGATGGCGACCCGCTGCTTCTCGCCTCCAGATAGCTTTAGGCCACGTTCACCGACGCGCGTGTCGTAGCCGTCCGGCAGGGCCATGACGAAGCCATGCACCTGCGCCAGCCTGGCCGCCTGTTCAATTTCTTGTTGCGTCGCGGTCGGCCGACCATAGCCGATGTTGTAGCGGATCGTGTCGTTGAACAGCACGGTGTCCTGCGGCACCACGCCGATCGCCGCATGCAGGCTGTCCTGGGTCACGTCGCGAATATCCTGCCCGTCGATCAGGATGCGGCCGCTGGTCACGTCGTAAAAGCGGAACAGCAGCCGGCTGATGGTCGATTTTCCCGCCCCGGTCGGCCCTACGATCGCCAACTTCGTGCCCGCCGGTACAGTGAAATCGACGCCCTTCAGAATCGGATGATCCGGCCGATAACCAAACCGCACGGCTTCGAACCGCAATTCCCCGGCCGGACCGTCGGCCAGATGCGCCGCCAACGCCGTGGCACCCGGGCGGTCCGCCACCTCCTGCGGGACGGCCAGCAAGCGGAACATCTGCTCCATGTCGACCAGGCCCTGCTTGATCTCGCGATAGACGAAGCCCAGGAAGTTCAGCGGCTGGTAAAGTTGCATCAGATAGGTGTTGACCAGGACGAACTTGCCCACGGTCATCGTTCCGGCGCGCACGCCGCTCGCCGCCAGCAGCATGATGGCCGTCAGCCCCAGTGCGATGATGGCCGCCTGGCCCAGGTTCAGCATGTTCAGCGACACCTGGCTCTGCACCGCGGCGCGCTCATAACGCGCCAGTGCGGTGTCGAAGCGCTCGGCCTCGTGCTGCTCGTTGCCGAAATACTTTACCGTTTCATAGTTCAGCAGGCTGTCGATGGCGCGGGTGCGGGCTTCGTTGTCGGTGTCGTTCATGGTGCGGCGGATGCGCACGCGCACGTTGGTGAAGCCGAGCGTGAACCCGAGATAGGTGCCCACCGCCGCCACGGTCAGCAGCGCAAACCGCCAGTCGAAAATGCCCCAGATGATGGCGGTCACTAGCAGCATCTCGAACAGCGTGGGGATTACGTTGAATACGGCCAGCCGCAGCACGGACTGAATGCCGTTGGTGCCGCGATCGATCACCCTGGACAATCCTCCGGTCTGGCGATCGAGGTGGAAGCGCAGCGACAGCGCATGCAGATGCTCGAATGTCTGCAGCGCCACCTTGCGGGCGGCTCGCTGCTGCACCGCGGCGAAAACCGCGTCGCGCAATTCCCCGAACCCCTGGGATCCGATCCGCAGCAGGCCGTAGGATATGATCAGAGCCGCCGGGATGGTCAGCGCCGCGCCCGCCGCCACGCCCTTCGGCGCCAGCGCATCCACGGCGCGGCCATAGACGATCGGCACATAAACCGTGGCGCCCTTGGCCAGCAGCAGGAAGATCGCGGCGATCACCACGCGGGCGCGGCCCGCGCGATCCCCCTTCGGCCAAAGATAGGGCAAAAGAGACCGGATCGTCCGGGCGGTGTTCCGCGGCGGGCCTGCCAGGACAACATCGCGGGCCACATCGACGGTCGGGGATCGTGCCATGATCCCGGATGTGGCATCTGGGGCGGGTGATGCAAAGGCACGCACAGGATTTGCAGCCAGACGTCAGCGGGTTTCTGCGGCACGTGCATGCCTGTCGCAACGCCGTGCTGCCCGGGCACCGGCTGCCATTCGTCCTTGGCACGGCTCAGGTCGGCTGGGTGGTGCCGGAAATCGCCGGCGCGCTGGCCCGCCTGCCGCGCGTGTCCGCCGAGCCCGGCGCCGTGCGCCTGGACGACCCGGGCACCCTGCCTGCAATCGCCCGGGCGTTAGCCGATCGGGGCGTATTCCGCTGGCGGGGCGAGGCGTTCGACGTGCGCGCCGACCCGGACGGCCCTGCCCTGGGACAGATCGACCGCGGCGCCCTGCCGGTCTTCGGCATCGAGGCGATCGGGGTGCACGTAAACGGGCTGATCGAACGGGCGGACGGGCTGCATCTCTGGATCGCGCGGCGCGCCGCGGATAAGGCGCTCGACCCCGGCAAGCTGGATCACATCGTGGCCGGCGGTGTCCCCGCGGGCCTCACGCCCGAGGCAACCCTGGTCAAGGAGGCGCACGAAGAGGCCGGCATCCCGGACCAACTGGCCCGGCGATCAGTGCATGTCGGGGTCATCCGCTACGCCATGGAACGCCCGGAAGGGTTACGCCGCGATCTGCTGCACTGCTACGATCTTGCGCTGCCGCCAACGTTCCAGCCCCACCCGCTGGACGGCGAGGTGCAGTCCTTCGAGCTGTGGCCGCTGGCGCGCGTGCTCGAGACGGTGCGCAGCTCCGATGAATTCAAGTTCAACGTCAACCTCGTGCTGATCGATCTGGCGCTGCGACGGGGAGCCATCAGCGGAGATCGCGCGAACCGGCTGCATGCCGCACTTCGTCGGTCATGATGCTTTGTGCTGAATCCGCAAAATCACCGGCTCATTCCCCCATGTTCAGCAGCGCCCCACGCAGCCGTGCCTGGCGGAACTGACGCGCGAACAGTAGTCCCGCCAGCACGGTCCAGACCGCGTTCAGCACGAATGCCAGCGCCAGTTGGTCCCACTGCACCGTCCCGAACTGCAGTGCTGCGCGCATTCCCTCGAACACGTGCGATGCCGGAATGACCCATGCCACCGCCTGCATCACCGGCGGCAGTACCGCGACCGGATAGAATACCGCGCAGAACGGGGTCAGGCCGAACAGCACCGACCAGGCCAGCGCCTCGGCACCTGATCCGTGGCGCAGGATCAGCGACACCACACCAAGCGCCACCCACCATCCCATGATCATGAGGTTGGCGAAAAACAGCACCAGCACGGGGCCGAGCGCGAACAGATTGAATGCGTACAGGAAATACGCGATCGCGATTGCCGGCAGCAGTCCGGCGAGCATCCGGATCACCGACATCCCGATCAGCGCCGTCACCAACTCCCACGGGCGCAACGGCGACACGAAGATGTGCCCCAGATTGCGCGACCACATCTCCTCCATGAAGCTGATGGCCACGCCCATCTGGCTGCGCAGCGCCACTTCCCACAGCAGCACGCCGCCCAGCAGCGCGGCCCCCGCCATCGCGGCGCGCCCGGTGCCCATCCGCCCGGCAATGAAGCTCGCAGTGAACCCCCAGATCAGCATCTGCAGCACCGGCCAGTACGCCAGTTCCAGCAGCCGCGGCCATGATGCGCGATACAGCGCCAGGTGGCGGTACATCATTCCCCAGATCCGTCGCACCCTCCCCCGTCCCTTTCGGGACTGGGTCAACTCGGGCTCCCCCCTCCCTGTGTGGGAGGGGGCCAGGGGGAGGGGTATTCCGAAACTCATCCCACCCCCACCGCCGCACGCCGGTTCCGCGCAATGTCGAGGAACACCTCCTCCATGTCGTCCCGCCCGTAACGATCCAGCAGCTCGGCCGGACTGCCGCGATCGACAATGCGTCCTTCCTTCAGCATCAGCACCTGCGAACACATCCGCTCCACCTCCGCCATGTTGTGCGACGCAAGCAGGATCGTGCAGCCGCTTTCATCGCGGTACCGTTCCAGCCAGGAGCGGACCCAATCGCCGGTGTCGGGGTCGAGGCTGGCGGTGGGTTCGTCCAGCAGCAGGACCGCCGGCCGGTTGATCAGTGCCTTTGCCAGGGCGACCCGCGTCTTCTGCCCGGCTGACAGTTTGCCGGCGGGGCGATGCAGGAATTCGGTCAGTTCGAGTTGCTCGGCCAGTTCGGCGATCCGCTGCCCGGCCTGGGGGATGCCATAAAGATGGCCATACACTCGGAGATTCTGCGCCACGGTCAACCGATTGGGCAGCGCCACATACGGCGAGGAGAAGTTCATCCGCGCCAGCGCCGCGAAGCGGTCGTGCGCCATGTCGTGCCCCAGGACATGGATAGTCCCGGAGCTGGGGATCAGCAGACCGAGCAGCATGCCGATGGTGGTGGTCTTGCCGGCGCCGTTGCCGCCAAGCAGCCCGATCGTAGCCCCAGCGGGCACCAAGAAGTCGATCGCATCGACGGCAAGCACGGTGCCGAAGCGCTTGGTCAGTCCATTTACCCGGATTGCGTCCATGGCAGCGGGATATGTCGTCCGAAGGCCCGCAGCCAAGGGGGCCGCCCGCATAGCCAACCCCCGGCGCCGCCTCTATATCACCGGTCATGCGCGCCCCCTTCGTGAAGATGCATGGCTGTGGCAACGATTTCGTCGTGCTGGATGAGCGCGCGGCGCCACTCGGCCTTACGCCTGCGCGGGCCGCGGCGCTTGCCGACCGACGCTCCGGCATCGGCTGCGATCAACTTATTACAGTCGAGCCCGCGTCGGACGGCTCCGACGCTGACGCATTCATGCGCATCCGCAACCCCGATGGAACCGAAGCCGGTGCCTGCGGGAACGCAACCCGCTGCGTCGCTGCCCTTCTCTCCTGCGAAACCGGACGGACCCGGTTGGTCATACGCACCGTATCCGGCAATCTGCGCGCTCTCGTGCGCGGTGGCAGCGTGACCGTGGATATGGGCCTCGCCCGCCTCGACTGGCGATCCATCCCGCTGGCGAGGCCCGCGGACACGCTGCATCTCGATCTCGCGGCGGGGTCCCTGCGAGACCCGGTGGCGGCCAGCCTCGGCAACCCGCATGCAACGTTTTTCGTGCCCGATGTCGCCGCGGTTCCGATCGAAGACGTCGGCCCCACGCTCGAGCACGATCCAATCTTCCCCGAACGCGCCAACATCGGCGTCGTCCAGGTGCTGGCCCCCGACCGTATTCGCCTGCGCGTGTGGGAACGCGGCGCCGGGCTGACACGTGCCTGCGGCTCCGGCGCCTGCGCGGCACTGGTGAACGCAAACCGCCGGGGGCTGACCGGTCGGATCGCCACAGTAATCGTCGATGGCGGCGAACTGGTGATCGAGTGGATGGAGAACGGCCACGTCTTGATGGCCGGCCCGGTCGCGACCTCCTTCACCGGCCTGGTCGAGCTCGATGACTATCCGCCATGACAGTTGAAATCGTCACTTTCGGCTGTCGATTGAACGCCTATGAAAGCGAAGTGATGCGCGGCCATGCCGCGGCGCTGGCGGACACCATCATCATCAACACCTGCGCCGTTACCGCCGAGGCGGAACGTCAGGCGCGCCAGGCAATCCGCCGTGCTGTGCGGGAACGTCCGGGCGCACCCATCGTTGTCACCGGCTGCGCCGCGCAACTCGATCCCGCCGGCTGGGCGAAGTTGCCGGGTGTCGCGCGGGTGCTCGGGAATACCGAGAAGCTGAAGCCGGAAAGCTGGACGCGCGATGCGCCGACGGCGGTGTCCGATATCATGCAGGCGCGCGAGACCGCGGCGCATTTGGTCACGGAGTTTGCCGGCCGCGCCCGGGCCTTCGTGCAGGTGCAGCAGGGCTGTGATCACCGCTGCACGTTCTGCGTCATTCCGTTCGGCCGCGGACCGAACCGCAGCGTGCCTGTGGGTGCCGTTGTTGCGCAAGCGCGCGCATTGGTCGGCGCCGGCTTTCAGGAACTTGTGCTGACCGGCGTGGATATCGCCAGCTATGGGTCTGACCTGCCGGGCCGTCCCCGATTGGGCCAGCTTGTTCGCCGCCTGCTGGCGCTGGTGCCGGATTTGCCACGGCTGCGGCTTTCGTCGCTGGACCCAGCGGCGATCGATGAGGATCTCTGGCGCCTGCTAGCCGAACAGCCACGGCTGATGCCGCATCTGCATCTGTCGCTGCAGGCCGGCAGCGACCTGATTTTGAAGCGGATGAAGCGACGACACCTGACGACTGATGCACGGGCAACGATCGACCGTGCACGGGCCCTGCGCCCCGGAATTGCGCTCGGTGCAGATTTGATTGCCGGGTTCCCGACTGAGACAGAGGCGCTGTTTCATGAGACACTGGATTTCGTGGAGGCAGCCGAGTTGCCGTTCCTGCATGTGTTCCCATACAGCGAACGCCCCGGCACGCCAGCCGCACGCATGCCCTCCGTTCCGGTGCAACTGCGGCGGGAGCGTGCCGCCCGGCTACGCGCAGCCGGCCGCACAGCGGCGCAGCGATTCTATGCCGGCCAGATCGGGCGGTCCGTTTCATTGCTGACAGAAACCGGGCGGACCGGCCATTCCGAGCATTTCGTTCCGGTGCGACTGGCAGCCGCAACAGTGCCGGGCCACCTGATGACCGTGCGGATCACTGGCGCAACCGATGATGCCGTGCTGGCGGAGGCCGCCTGATGGCGCTCGGCGGCTTCTTCTCCCGGCTCAAGGAAGGGCTGTCGCGCAGCACGCAGAAGCTTGGCGGCGGCATCACCGAGGTGTTCCGCAAGCGCCGGCTGGACGATGAAGCGTTGGAGGAACTGGAAGACCTGCTGATTGCTGCGGATCTGGGAACCGAGGTGGCCGCGCGGATCATCGCAGCGTTCCGTCGCAGCCGGTTCGGCAAGGAGGTCACCGACGACGAGATCAAGCAGTCTCTGGCCGAGGAAATTGCCGAAATCCTGCAGCCGGTGGCCAAGCCGCTGACGCTCGATCCCGAACGCAAGCCGCATGTCGTGCTGGTGGTCGGCGTCAACGGCACCGGCAAGACCACGACAATCGGCAAGCTGGCGCAGCAATACCGCGAACTGGGATTGCGCCCGATACTCGTTGCCGGCGATACGTTCCGTGCCGCCGCGGTGGAGCAGTTGCAAATCTGGGGTCAGCGCACCGGCTGTCCGGTCAGTGCCGGGCCGCCGAATGCCGACGCGGCGGGGCTGGCATTCGACTCGCTGGTTCGCGCCACCGCCGACCGCGCGGACGTGCTGCTGGTCGATACGGCCGGACGGCTGCACAACAAGTCGGTGCTGATGGACGAATTGCGGAAGGTCATCCGCGTGATGCGCAAGCAGGACCCGACGGCGCCGCACTCGGTGCTGCTGGTGCTGGACGCCACCACCGGACAGAACGCGATCCAGCAGGTGAAGGTCTTCAAGGAGATGGTGGACGTTACCGGCCTAGTCGTGACCAAGCTGGATGGCAGCGCGCGCGGTGGGATCGTGGTGGCGCTGGCGGAAGGCTTCGGGCTGCCGGTGCATGCGGTGGGGGTGGGCGAGACCGTGGCCGACCTGCGGCCGTTCGATGCGATGGACTTCGCCCGCGGGCTGGTGGGGACCTGAGCGGAACTGCATCCGCGCAAACCTATTCTGCGGTTGGTAGCTGAGGTAAGCAGGCTGGTGTAACCACGGAAACGCGGAGAAGAAGCACGCGGCGCATGGTTTCTTCTCCCTGTCTCGGTGTCTCCGTGGTTCGACTTATATAATTACAAGCGGCGCACGGTCAGCGTGCCGCCACCCGGCCTGGCGCCCCTGCCCTCGCCCCACCTTCGCCAATCACAGCGAACGGCGCCCAGAAGAACGGATGCGCGATCTCGGCGGGAAACGACTGGCCCGCGCCCTGCAGCAGCGCCAGTTGCGATTCACGCAAGGCCTCGGATGCCCCGATTCCCGGGTGATCGCGAATCCGCCCAAGCGTTTCCGCCACAAGATACGCCCCCACTTTGTCGTTCACATCCCAGTGGGTCACCATAAGCCCGCGAGCGCCAGCAAAGAAGAAGGCGCGGGCCAGGCCGGACAGGCTCTCGCCCGCAGTGGTGCCGCCCGGCCCACCGGAATTGCACGCCGAGAGGATCACCAGTTCCGCATCGAGATCCATCCCGACCACGTCGGTAGCGGTCAGCAGCGCGCCTCGTGCGCCACTTGCGCCAGCCGGGTCGGAGGTAACGATTGCCGGCTCGCTCTGGCATTTCAACTCGGACGGCAGCAGCGCGTGCGTGGCGAAGTGCAGAATGCGGTAGTTCTTCAGCGGTGTCTTCAGCACCGCCGGCGCGGTGAACGCGCGACCCAGCAGCTCGTCGGATGCGCTGGCGCCCAGAAGCTGCCGTGCCACGTCCAGTTCCTTGCGGGCGTATGGCAGCGCCGGAAGTTGGGCGAACAATTGAGCGCTCTCGGCGCAAGCGGGCCCAGGAAACACGGCCTGGGCTTGCGCCAGCGTCACCGGCTGGAAATCGCCAAACCCGAACCAGGCCTGCGACGCGCGGGAGCCTTCGGCGATCTTGCGCAAGCTGACGAAATTGCTTGGCGCTGGCACGTGCGAAATGGCGAACTTGCGGACCAACCACGGCGCGCCGGCAAGATTGCCGTTATCCGCCGGCCCGGTCAGCAGCACCTCTAATGGGATCGACAGCAACGGTCCGGACGGGGCGATCGCCAGAGCGGTCACCTCATCGAGCGATTTGCCGAACTGCCCGAGTGTGGCGTCGTACGCCTCGCGCGCCGACGCGATGTTGAAGCTGGGCAGGCCGGCAGTGGTCAATTCGATGCCGGCGCGCAGATCGTGTACCAGTTTCGCCATTCGGGGCGTACCGCCGTCCACCTTGGCGGTAGCGATCGTGCGATCGTGCAGCAGGAACTCCCAGCCGTCCTTCTCGCCCAGCACGATCGAGACGAACGCCTCATGAGGATGCAGCACTGCGAGAATTTCAGACGCCTTGACCACTTGCTGAACCAACTGGCCATAATTGGGCGACGCAGCTTGCAACGCGGCGTCGGCCGTCGCCAGCGCGGCCTGCGCAGCGGCGATCTGCTTGTCGATCTCGGCGGTGATGTTGGTCCCGCTCGCCGGCGTGCTGCCGCCTGCCAACTGCATCACCGCCAACTGATCCCGCTGCCGATACAGCCCCTGAAGCGCCGCGTTTTCATCCTCGCGCTTGCGAATCGCCTCGGCCACTTTCGGATCCCGCGCGTTCTCCTGCAGCCGCGCTGTCGCCTGCGCTATCTGCTGACTGGTGATGCCGGCCTGCGCGAGCTGCGCCGCGGTGAACATCTCGCCCAGCAGCACCTGCCGCTGATCCGCGTGCTTGGCCGCCGCGGCAGCATAGGCATCCAGGCAGGGGCTCATCAGCTCGGGCGTGGTTCCCGCCTTCAGCGTCACCAGCGCGGCAACTGCCCTGCGGCAGACCGGCACGGCGGCATCGGGCTGTCCGGCCCTGACGAACTGGCCTGCCCGGAGCAGAAACGTCTCAGCAAGAGGCTTTGAATCCGGCAGAGAGCGGCTGAATGCGAGGCTCGACTGCGACAGGTTGGACAGCGCCAAAGACGGGTCTCCCGCCGCCGCGGCCGTGACACCGGCAGTGCGGAACAGCCGCGCCTGGACGATCGGCCGAGCCAGCCCGCTCGACTGCGCAAGCTGGTTGGCCGAGGACAGCATCGCCTGGCTTTCCGGCACCCGGCCAAGGCTGCGCAACACCAACCCCTCATAGCGGCGGGTCTCGATCAGGCCGAGCAGAGCGGACCGCGAGGCTGGATCGGCAAGCATGTCCTCGTCCTGCACCAGATCGGCGCCGATGCGGCCGGCCCGTGAGAACGAATTGGCGGGCAGCCCCGAACTTGCGCGGGCGCGCAGTACGTTGGGCGGGATCAGGGCGGTGTAGCCGGTTTCGGCCTGTTGCAGCAGGGCCAGCGCGGTGTCGAACTGGCCGCGGTTGAGCGCGTCGAGTCCGCGATAATGGGCCAGCCGCGGCAGACTCGTCGGGTCAGCGGCGTTCGGCGCCAGCCGCTCTGCTTCGGTGAACAACGCGGTCGCTTCTGCCAGGCGTCCGTCATTCGACAGTTGCAGAGCGAGCGTCATCAGCACGGTGGCGGTATTGGCGTTGCCCTTGCCGAGCGCCTTCTGCTGGAGCGCCAGCGCAGCCCGGAATGCCGCCTCGGCCGCGGCGGGGTTGTCGGCCAGATTGGCGCGGGTGCCCGCCGCCATCAGCTTGCCGAATGCGCCGACATCGCCGGAACTGAAGGCCTGGGCAGCCAGACGCTGGGCCAGCAGCGCGTCAGCCGCCGAATCCGGCGCTGTCGTCCCGGCACGCACCAGACCGGATTGCACGCCCATGGAGCGCTGCATCACGTTGGCGGCGGGCAGCACGCCATCGGCGTACCAAGCCTGTCCTTTCAGCAGGGCCACCATCGCAACATGAGGCCAGCCACCGACACGCTGCGTGCACTGCATCAGCTCCGCAGGCTGGCCGCCGAGGATGCTGGTGGCAGTCGGGGTTTGACAGATGTACCGCTCGTCGATTCCGGCGCGCCATATGCTGCTGGTTGCCAGATCCGCAAGGTGGGCCTGATTTGCCGCGCCACCCGCGCGTACCCGTGCGCTTGGTTGTTGCCAGGTTCCGCAATAGACGTCAGCGCCATTATTCTCGGTAACCGCCTGCGTGCATGCCTCGCCGACGGCATTCTGACCGACCGAGACCTGTGCAGTCGGCTTGGAACTGCCCACCGCGTGCACATAGGCCGATTGTGGTGGCGCGGTGCAGGATGCCAGCAACGCAACCGCCAGCATTGACAGCGGCAGTCGAAGCGCAGCACGCATCTCAGTAGTCCTCGTCCGAAACAACGGGGAGCAGCAGATCATCCTCGTCATTTGGATTGGCGATCGCGCCGAGCGAAAAGTCGTCCAGCGGATTGCCAACGGGTATGGCCTGGGCCGGCAGCAGCACGCAATTGACCGACCCGATCGCACAACTGTTGAACCGGAAATTGGCGTTCTTGGTCGGCGCGATGTTGCCGGCGCCTGCAGCCTGCACGCCAGTCACGCCGGCGACCGTGCCGAACAGGTTCGCGCTGCCGCCAATCCCGTTCACCAGTACATCGAGTGCGCCGACAAAGACGTTGCCGCTGATCGTGCCGCTGCCCGTGGTCTGCAGCACCAGCCAGGTGGTCGGCCCCCGCAGTCCACCAACCGGATCGAACCTGATGTGATGTCCGGCGGTCGCGTTGATCCCCAGAATGCTGGGGCCGCCGTCGATGCCGGTGATGGTGCTGGTGCCAAGTTGCGTGAAGTCCGTGAGGTACGCTCCGCCACCGAACGCTGCGTGATTGGCGATCGGGTTGTTGGTCGCCGTGAGCACGATCCCCCGCGGACGGGCAACGCCCCCGGTGGCGATCACCGCGCCATTGGCCAGCGTGATCTCAGCAGGACTGTCATTGACGACCAGCAGTGGTGCGGCAATCCGTCCGCTGAGCAGCAGATTCACGCCGTCATTGACCGTAAGCTGCTGGCCGGCGCTGAATCCGTTGATCTGGCCGATCTGGTTCGCGGTCTGGCTGACGCCGGTCAGGGCGGCGGTTGTTCCGGCGCTGCCGGTCAGCAGCGGTGTTACCAGCACGCCCGTCTCGCTGATCGAGCCGGCGGCAGTAAGTGTCAGGCTTTGGGTGGCGCTTGCTCGGCCCGCAATATCGATCGCTCCGGCAGTGAGGTTGGCATTGCTGGCGCTAACGGTGCCGGGGATCGTGATCGTGGCACCAGTAAGCGTCGCGATGGCCGTGTTGATCGCGCCACCGATCGTCAGCGCGTTGGTCGCGGAGGCAGTCGTGTTGCTGACCGCATTCACCGCGCCTGGAATCGTGACCGTGGCACCACTGAGCGTAGCGGAGCCGGTGTT
>DATIMO010000306.1:0-1949 GCA_035475215.1 Acetobacteraceae bacterium
GCTCATGCGTTGGTGCTGCGGGCGGGGGCTGCCGATCACCACGGTTCGCATCTGCGCCGCATGGTAATGTCGATACACGCCGGCAAATTCCAGCGTCAGTTGGTCGTCGGTGGAAAGCGTGCGGCGGCCGGATTTGTAACGGCACAGGATCGCGTCGCCGCCGGATCCGATGATGAACTCGTTACCGGGGTAATCGCCGCCGCCTTGGAATATTGCGCCCTGCATGGCAGCGAGGATCGCACCTTCGTCGGCACCCGGTCGGATCTCCGCCAGACCCGCATCCAGCGCGGCGTCCGCCAGTGCGCCGGCGCGCCGCACGATCGCCAGCTCGGCCGGCGATTTCACCGCCCGCAAGGCGTCGATCAGGCCGGATGCGTCGTCCAGGAGACAGAAGCCGTCCAGTGCCGTATCCACCTGCTTGCCGAGCAGATGGTTCAGTCCGTAAGCATTGGTCTCGATCCCCAGGCGCTTGCCGCGCGCTCCCAGCCCTTCCAGCATGTCACGCAGTTGCAGTGCGGGTTGGGCGCCTTCGGCGTCGGTCCAGATGCGGATGTCCTGAATGATGGAGGTGCGTTGCGCCTGCCGCAGATCGGCGGACCGGGTGATCAGCGCCAACTGCCCATCGGCACCCAGATACAGACACTGGAAGAAGCAGAAGCCGAACGTGTCGTAGCCGGTGAGCCAGTACATCGTCTCCTGTTGGAAGGCCAGCAGCCCGTCCAGCCCGCGTGCTGCCAGCGCGCGCGTCGCCGCGGTGATGCGGGCGTCGTATTCGGCGCGTTCGAAATGCAGTGCCATGTTGTCCCCCTTATGCCGGCCAGCACTGTGTGCCGCCGTCGATGCGCATGATTTGTCCGGTGACAAAATCCCCCAGCGGTCCGGCAAAGAACTCGATCCCGCGCGCCACTTCATCGACCAGCGCGATACGGTCCAGCGTGCCGCCTTCCAGCATGCGCGCTTGGTCGACGGCGCGCGTGTTAAGATACCGCCCGGTGCGAGTGTCGCCGGGCGCGATGCCGTTGACGGTGACATCATAGGGGCGAAGCTGGGCGGCCAGGCAGCGCGTGTATTGCACCACGCCGGCCTTCGCGGTGGCGTAGATCACCCCGTTGGGGCGCCCGCCATATGCCGCGATCGAGCTGATGGTAACGATCCGCCCGGCGCGACGCTCCATCATGCCGCGTGCAACGTGCTGGCAGGTGAAGATCGTGCTGAGCAGATTGCGTTCGATCACCGCGCGCACATCCAATTCCTGCACCATCACCGCGTCGTTCGGCTCGGGCCTGCCGCCAGCATGGGCGATGTCGCCGCCGGCGTTGTGCACCAGCACGTGGATCGGCCCAAGGGTGCCGGCGGTGGCTACGACACGTTCCACGTCGTCCATCCGCGTTAAATCGCCCAGCACTGGCAGCGTCTGCACCCCGTATTGTTCGCTGATCTGCCGCGCGGTGTCGGTCAGTGTTGTGCCTTCGCCGTATTCGGCCGGACCGTTCTCACGCATGCCGTGCACGACTACCGCACAACCCAGGCCGGCAAGCCGTTCCGCGAAGGCACGGCCGAGCCCACGGCCGGCTCCGGTGACAAGCGCGACCTTGCGCGCTAACGGCTGTTCCGACGGCATGCGGCATCTCCTTCACCTGCGGCGCCGAGCATAGCCGAGGCCGTGCCGACGGTCACACGCATGTGATTCGCGCCGCAGGCGTCAGTTCAGGAGCGGGTTGGTGGGATGTTACTGTCTGATACGACCTTTTGACGACTCGACGCTTCTTTATATCTGAAACCTGTTCTGTCAGGGAGCAACTTGCTTGAAGGCGCTGAAGTGCGTAGCGTTTATGTGCTCCTGTTCCTTCAGGGCCACCGCGTACGAGTTCAATCGACCGAAAATGCCTAAAAAGGTCGTCGATCAACCGTATCAATGCGACCAGTAGGTTCAGCGCCGCCACGATCAG
>DATIMO010000307.1:0-1957 GCA_035475215.1 Acetobacteraceae bacterium
CAGACCGATATGCGTCACCGAATCCCAGCCCGGCACATCCGCGGCACTGGTTTCCTCGGTCAGCGTCAGGTCCGGTTGGTCCAGCACGAGGCGAAAAATCTCGGTCAGGTCAGCGAGGGCAGCGCGGGAATCCGCAACGGCGGTCAAGGCGTGGGGCACGAACTGTCTCCTACGGGCGCACTCGCAGGAAACACCAGACTTGCTACCGAATGGCTAACCGGCCGGGCGAGGCCGCCGTTACGGTCGTGGCAGGCCGGCCATCGCCGCTTCGGTCAGTTGCAGCGCCTGCATCCGGTTCCCGGCGCCAAGCGCCATCCGCGCCTGCCGCACCTGATCGATAGCTGGCCCCCGCGCCGCTTCATTTGTCTGGAACAGCGGCGTCGACCGATCGGACAGCCGGGTTTCCGCCCGCTCCAGCGCCTCCTGCGCTTCCCCAGTGCGACCCGCGGCCAAGGCTTGCTGCGCGGCCGTCAGGTACTGCCGTGGCGTATTGTCCTCGCCCGCCTGAGGCGTCGGAAGTTGGGGTGCAATGGTCGATCCGGTATCCTGCGGGCCAATATTGCTCGCCCGATTCGACGCCGGCGAGGCGGCCAACGCCGCTATCGGGACCCCAAGGAGAAGCGCACTCCACAAGCCTCGCATCGGCCCCCCTGCCGGCAGCGGGGCATCGTAGCAGATCAGGCGTGGCCGGCGGAATCCGACAGTAGTAGCGGGTCGATCCTCAGCGTCTCGAACGCGCGGCGCCATTTGGAATCGTGTTGCTCCCCGAACACCAGATTCTCCTGTGCGGGCACCGACAGCCAGGCATTCTGCTGAAACTCGGCCTCAAGCTGGCCTGGACCCCAGCCGGCATAACCAAGCGCCAGCAGCCCCTCTCGCGGGCCGCCGCCCCCGGCAATGGCCTTCAGCACATCCAGGCTGGCGGTCAACGCCAGTTGCTCGTTCACCTTCAGACTGCCCTCGCCGGTCCAGTCCGCGGTGTGCAGGACGAAGCCGCGGGCATTATCGACCGGCCCACCGGCGCACAGCCGGATGCGGCGCGCAGGCGGCACCGGCTCGATCTCGAGCTGGCGTAACAAATCGTCGAAGCTCGGTTTGGTGATCGGCCGGTTCACCACCAAGCCCATGGCGCCGTCCGGCGTGTGCGCGCACACGTAGATCACGCTTTGGGAAAACCGCGGGTCGGCCATGACGGGCATGGCAATCAGCAGTTGGCCAGTCAGGAACTGGTCAGGATTAGGCGGACTCGCCGCTGGATCGACCAGAGAAACTGTCGGGATGTCTTTCGGGGGCTTCGCTGAACGGGCCATGTGGTTCATCTGGGTCCGATCCGCCAACCCTGCAAGCGGCGTGACTCGGCGGCCCACCGGGGCTAACAGAGGGGCGGTTGGCAAGCACCACAAGGAGTGAGGCGATCCATGACGATCAAGGTCGGCGACACGATTCCCTCCATGAAGCTGATGATGGCGACCCCGGACGGACCGAAGGAGATCTCGACGGATGAGGTCTTCAAAGGCAAGAAGGTCGTGCTGTTCGCAGTGCCCGGGGCATTCACCCCGACCTGCAGCCAGAAGCACCTGCCCGGCTTCGTGCAGAACGCGGATGCGATCAAGGCGAAGGGCGTCGATACCATCGCCTGCATCGCAGTGAACGACGCATTCGTGATGAGTGCCTGGGGCAAGGATCAGGGCTGCGACAGCAAGGTATTGATGCTGGCCGACGGGTCGGGCGCCTTCACCAAGGCAATGGGGCTGGAACTCGATCTGATGGGCCGCGGGTTGGGAATGCGCAGCCAACGCTACGCCCTGGTCGCCGACAATGGCAAAGTGACCCATCTGGGGATCGAGCAGGCTGGCGGGTTCGAGGTCAGCAAGGCCGAATCGATCCTGTCGCACCTCTGAGGCACGATCTCTTTGAGACAGCGGCGGCCGGCCCGGGCATAAGGTATCGTGCTGGC
>DATIMO010000308.1:0-5156 GCA_035475215.1 Acetobacteraceae bacterium
TGCCGCCATCAGGCAAAGAATGCATAGCGAGAAGGGACTGCCAAAGCTGAACAGATAGCGGGCTGAGATGTTATTCAGGAAATACACGACCATCAGGCACCACAGCATCATGTAATAGCGAGTCCAGGGAGTATTGGCGCGGGGGGCGGAGGCCTTCCAAAGCGTAAAGAAGACGCGGAGCATGCTGCCGAAAATCATCCCGCCGGCGATCAATCCGCTCTCGAACAGCAATTGGACATACCCGTTATCAATGGTGCCCACCATGCGATCGCCTGTACGGTAACCAAAGCCGAAAAGCCATCTGTCGTGGGCACTCAGGACATGGAAGGCAAGTTGCCAGATGCTGGTTCGTCCCGACAATCCTGACTTCAGCCCGCGCTGGCTGGTGCTCAATGAAAGAAAATCGTTCAGGTAATCGCCGAACCGCTCCAACCGGTTGTGATGAAACAGGAACATCACCGCCAACGGGATCAAGATCACGATAATGATGACGTGCAGATGCCGGAGACGCACCTTTCGGAGCCATCCCCGGGCTACCCCACGGGCGATCAGCGCACCGCCGGCAAAGAGCACCGCCGCCAGGCTGCCACGCGAGCCGGTCAGGAAGAGAATTCCGAAACTCGCAATTGAAAGTACAACAAAGACCTTTTTCCTCCACCCGGCCTTTTCCTCCATCGCGCGCCAGGCTATGACCGGGAAATACCCGGCCATCACGAACCCGAGAAGATTGGGATGGGCGCGCGTCCCCCCGGTAAAGCGGCTTGACTCTCCGGCAAACATCGTATGTCGGCCGGAGATCAGAAGCAGGCAAGCGGTCACAATCGCCGCCTGCGAGTAGGCGCGGATAACGGCCGGGATTCCAATTTCCTGCACGACGAGCCGCGCGCAAAAAAATAGTCCGATGAACGCGATGCCATACAGCTGGGAATATCTGTCGTGGGAGGTGTAGGAGACCACCTCACCGAACACGATGGCCGCAAATAGCAGCCCTCCGCCGCCGAGGATATGTTGTACACGGTCGCCGCGTCGAGGGCCGCACAGAACCAGTAGCCCGCAGAACCCGAGCATGATGTGCGGCAGGAACTGCGCAATAGCGATGAAGACCTCGTATTGAGCGAAAGCGATCAGGAAACTCAAGCTGACGCAAACGCGCAAGAGCCATGGAAGATTAATTCGCGTGACAGGTGGCGGGGCAAAACGAGCACTGGCGGGTGCCGTCCACTGGATGCCTTGCGCCATCTTTTAGTCACTCCTGTCAATGGCTGACCGCCACAGCATGTTCGGTATAGGTACAGACCGTCCGGCCGGCACTCTCGCAGCTCTTCTTGAAGAAAAACCTACACCAGGTGAATCCTCGCAGGACACGCTGTTACGAACGTGTTCCCGCGCGCCTGCTCTCCTCAAAAGACTTCGGGGTATTTGCCTCATACTACGCTGTGATCCGGGCGGCGCTTCCTTATTCCACCGTGAGACTCAGCGTGACACTGTGCGATATCCCCGGCGCGCCCGCGCCGACCGTGATCGTATAGATTCCCTGTCCGCTGCTTCCGCCGTCGCCACCCGATCCGCCGCCTGCGCCGCCATTGATGGACAGCCCGCAGCCGCTCAGTCCCAGGCATACGGCGCCGAGCACCAGCAGCACCGGCCAGCCAGCCCATCTGCGCCTGCGCCAGAACACCAGGCAAGCCAGCACGGCCCCAGCAATGGATTTCGTTCCCCGCGGCGGAGCCGGCCGGGAGCGCGCAGTTGTCGCCGCCGTAGTCACGGTTACCTGGACAGTCGCTGTCGCTCCCGTGCCGGTCATCGTTACATTTCCCGGGTTCGCCGAGCATGTGCTCCCGGCGGGCGCGCCCGTACAGGTGAAGGCGACCTGCCCGGCCGATCCACCGACAGGCGTCAGCAGCAGTTGATACGTGGCGCTGCTTCCTCCGGTTACCGTGCTGCTGGATGCGCCCTGCACGCTCAATTGGAAATCCGCACCTGTGCCGCTGAGAGGCACGCTGAATGGCACGCTGACTCCGCTGGCCGTCACTTGTACCGTGCCGTCCTGCTTTCCGGTGGTCTGCGGAGCAAACGTAACGCCCACCGTGCAACTCGCCCCTGGCGACACGGTGATGTTGCAGGCGTTGTTCGTGATCGCGAACCCTGCACTCGCCGCAATCGCGATCCCGCTCAGCGGATTCGTGCCGCTGTTGATCACGGTCAGCATCTGCGCCGCCGAAATCGAGTTCACCCCCTGGATGCCGAAGTCCATGGAGATTGGCGAAAGTGTCGCACCGCCGCCGCTGCCCGGTGCTGGCGGCGTACCGGTTCCGTTCAGCGCGACTTGCTGTCCGCTCAGCGCGTCCTGGATGGTCATCTGGCCGCGCTCCGCGCCCACCGCTTTCGGTGAATACACCACCTGAAGCGCGCAGGTGCTGTGACCCGGCAGTGATGTGCCGCAAAGATTGTTCACCGAGAAATCTCCGGTGATCGCGACCTTGATGTTCGTCAGCGCACTGTCGCCGCTGTTCGTGACTGTGACCTGCTGCGCTGCGCTGGTGGTCCCGATCGTCTGTGCTGCAAAGGTCAGGGCGGTCGCGCTCAGGTTGTCTGTCGGGCCGGTCTGCCCGTTTCCGCTCAGCAAAGCGGTCTGCGTGCCGGCATCATCAGTCGTCACCAAACTACCCGACGCCGTGCCCGAGGCCGTCGGCGAGAAGACCACGCCCACCGTGCAGCTTGTATTCACGGGCAGTGCGGAGCCGCAGGTGTTCGCAGACATGGAGAAGGGCCCGCTGATGCTCAGCGGCTTCAATCCGGCGGCGGCACTTCCGGTATTGGCAACAGTTACGTATTGCACGGGGCTGGTTTGCCCGATCCGCACCGAGCCAAAATCCAGCCTCAGCGGCGTCAGCACGACGGTGCTTCCCTGGGTGCCGTCGCCCTGCAG
The DNA here is from genome assembly GCA_035475215.1 of Acetobacteraceae bacterium. Classification (GTDB taxonomy): domain Bacteria; phylum Pseudomonadota; class Alphaproteobacteria; order Acetobacterales; family Acetobacteraceae; genus DATDIC01. Next base: position 2,930 of record DATIMO010000308.1, read on the forward strand.
ATTGGCCGTCAGCACGCCGCCCTGCACGTTCGCAGCCAGTGTCACTGTCGCGCTGCGCGGCCCCGTCGCGGTCGGTGCAAACACGATCGAGATCGCGCAGGAGGCTCCGGCCGCCAGGCTCGCGGGACACTGGTTGTTCAGAACGAAATCGCTGCTGCTCACCGTTGCAGCGCCCAGCGTGAGCGCCACCGCGCCTGTATTTTGCAGCGTGAGGCTTTCCGCGCCGCTCGTGGTGCCCACCGCCTGCGAGGCGAAGATCAGCGTGGCCGGCGCGATGGTCCCGGTCGCAACCTGGTTTGCCAGCGCGGTGCTCGCCAGCTCCGCCTGCCAAAGCCCGCGTCCTTTCGTGCCCGCGCGCAGCCATTTCTCTCCACCTGTATCGACCGCCGTCAGGGTGGTCACTCGCACGGCCGGCAGGCCGGCTCCATACACGCTCCAGCAGCTCTGGCTCACGTCGGCGCATTGTGTAATCGATGTGGTGACGTACACTCCCACATCCGTCCCGGCATACACGATCGACGGATCTTCCGGATCCACCAGCACGGCGTTCACCGGGGCGTTCGGCAGGTTGTTGGTTACATTCCGCCAGGTGCTGCCCGCGTCTGTGCTCTGGTAGAGCGTCGGCACATTCGCCCATGTCAGCGGAGCAAACCCGTTGCCGCCAAATCCGGCAATGCCCACGTATACCGTCTTGCCGGCGGCATCCGTAGGATCGAGCGCAATCGACGAAACACGCGCCTGTGCTCGATTGAAGAGATAGGAGTCGGTTGGATCGTTGGTGACCCTGTTACCCGTCAGGTCGCTCCAGGCGGTCGAAGCCACGGAGGATGGCGTCACCAGCGCCGTCAGGACACGGCCAGGGTGCGTGATCGCCCCATCGCCCGCGCCAGCCAGCCCTACATAGATTCGCTCCGCCTGATCGCCGCGCCCGGAAATGGCTCCGCTGGCCGCGAGGGCGCTGATCTGCGTGTTGCTCGACCGGCACGCCGGCGCAGTATTGCCGTCGAGAATGCCGCTCAGCGTATTCGCCGATGCCGTCCAGTTGGTTCCATCCGTGGGGCCGCGCCACACCCGGCACGTTCCCACCAGTATTCGGCCCGGGTTCTCTGGGTCCAACGCCCATACCGCCGGCTCACTCAGTGCCGATCCATCACCGCTCACCTGCCCGTCTTCGATCAGGGGCGTCGAGCCAAAATCCGCTGGGCCACACGATGCGCCACGCGCGCATGCGCTGATGGATACACCAGGGCCGGAGGTCGCAAACCATGTACCCGCGTTCGCGCCCCAGCCCGCGGCAGTGTAGCCGCCCGGCCCGTTCAGCAGCAGTTGCCACGCGCCGTTGCTGCCCGCGGCCGTGCCCAACGCGCCCATCCCCGCCATGAGCTGATTCGGATCCGCGGGATCGGCAGACAGCGAAGTCACCTCGGCCAGCGAGCCCAGTGTCGCGTTCAGATTGTCGAAATGCGCCGCATCATCGGCGGAGCAGGCCGTCTGCTGCTGGTTCACCGCGTCCCGGCTTCGCCATAGCCCACGATCATTGGCGAAAAACAGCAGCGTCGTTCCTGGCATCCACGCAACGCCGTGTTGATTCGGACCGACCTGCGCCGCCGCGCACCCGTTCACGTTGGTCGTATTGCGCCACGCGCATCCTGCTGCAAGGCTGCAGCGGAAAAGGTCCCGTGTGCCGGCGAAGAGCACCGTGTCGCTGCCCGAGGGAATCGCTGAGAGCCACAGCGCGTGACTGGCTCCGGAGATAACGCCCGCCGTTGTTTCGAGCGCATTGGCGATGCTGATCTGCTTGCCGAAGACAGGAAGCGGCGTGGAGCACTGGCCGCCCGAGGCGCCGCATACGTCTTCCCACAGGCCATTATCGGCATCGGTCTGGCTCGCGGTCATCGCAAACATATCGCCGCTACCCGGCTGCACCGCCAGCGCCGCGCTATAGATGGGGCAGTTCACCGATCCCGGGTAATGGCACACCAGGACATTCAGCGCTGGTCCGGGCTGATTCTGAAGCCGGGTCCACAAAACCCCATCCTGCGACATGTAGAAGCCGTGGTTGCGCAGCGCGGCCACGAAGATCTGCCGCACCGGGTTCCAGACCACCGCCAGCACCGCCACTCCGGCTTTCCGCCCCGGCGCCTGCACCGCTTGATTTGGCCCATCCTGAACGCTGGCGAATTGCCACGTCTGGCCTGCGTCTACCGAGTAGTACAGCCCGCTCGCG
>DATIMO010000309.1:0-5254 GCA_035475215.1 Acetobacteraceae bacterium
TCCATGAACTGATGATAGTGCCAGGGCGGGGTCTTCTCGGTGGAGAAGCTGTATTTGCCGCGTGTCCCGATCCAGGACGTTGTCTCCAGCGCCTTGATCATGCCCTCTGCGCCGGTGCCACCGCTGCGCTGGATCGCATCGACCAGCAGAAACAGTCCGTCATAGCTCTCCATCGCCGCCCCGGGCGCCTCGGCCTTGAACTTGTCCTGGAAGCTTTTTACGAACGCCTTCGTCTTGTCGTTCCAGGCCGCCTTCGGCAGACCGACGTTCTCGGTGCAGACGTACTTCCCGCTGTCTTTCACGTTCTGCCAGAACGTCGGATCGAGCGCCGGGCCACCTGAGTTGTATAGCCCGCACTTGGGCGTCGGCGCGAAGCCGAGCTCCTTCGACTGACGCATCAGGTCGTAGGCACCGGTTTCAGAAAACTCCGTGCAGAAGAAATCATAGCCCGGCGAAGCACTCTTGTAGCGCAGGATCTGGGCGGTGAAATCGGTCAGAGTGGGGTCGGCATCGACAGTATCGAACGGAACCTTGGCGGCCTTGAGCTTCTCGCCGATTGCGATGCGGGATGCCAGCCCCACGTCGTTCTTTTCCGCCAGCAGGGCAATCCGCTTGAACCCGGCGGCGACCAGCCACTCGCCTATGGTGGTATCGATCAGCGACACCGCGGTCGAGTTGCGGAACACCTGGGGGTAGCCTTTCGCGGTGACCTGATCGGACCACACATCGCAGGCCATGAACGGAATATTATATTTATGGAATACCTCCATTTCGGCCAGCGCCACCGGGCTGTGGAACTCGCCGAAGGCGGCGACGATCTTGTTTTCCTGGACCAGCCGCTCGGCGGCGGTGCGGCCCTCGGCCGGCATGCCGCGCGTATCCGAATAGACCACCTGCAAGGGGCGGCCGAGCACGCCGCCGTGGGCGTTGATTTCATCGGCCGCCATCTGAGCGGCGTCCTTCATCAGGATGCCCTCGGCATAGCCGCCGGGCGGTGACAGCGGGCCGACCCAGCCGATCACGATCGGTTCCCCGGCGGCGCGGGCGCGGTGGCCGAGCAGCGGCGCGGTTGCGACAGCGCCGATGCCGGCGCCCGCGCCGGCCAAGGCGGCGCGGCGGGTCAGGCGTGCCAGCCGCAGATCGCCCCCGTGGCTTGTGTCCAGGATCTTGCTCACCGGTCCCATCCTCTCCTGTTTTGGCGACCGCCAGGGGCGGTGCGGGCGCAGCATAGAGGGCGGGGCGGGCGGTAAACAACAGGGGAGCACGGCGGCGTTTGCGCTGCGGGTGTGGGTTCGGCTATAGGGGCGCCCGCACTGGTCCCGGATAGCTCAGTCGGTAGAGCAAGCGGCTGTTAACCGCTGGGTCGTAGGTTCGAGTCCTACTCCGGGAGCCAGCTTTTCCACCTGCGGCGTCAAATTCACAGAAGGCCGAGGCCGGCTACGGACCCTTGATATCCAGCAACTCGCTTAGCGTGGTCGGACAATGTTCCGGTAACGGCAAAGGCGGTTGACCGTCGATCGTATCAGGCAGCTCGGTCAGGGCGCGGCGGTAAAGCCGGGCAAGATCGATTTTTTGTCGCATTGACGGCGCAAAGGCCGCCGCGGCCTCGTTACGAAAGTGTCGAATCTCCGCACGCCAACCCGGAGCCGCGGGGGACAGCGGCCACGCTTCTGCCTTCAGCATGTGGGCGAGTGCCTGGACCAGATAGGATTCACAAGCCCGCAGTTCGTTCCGCCCCACGGTCTCGATTTCCTCCGCGATATTGGGCCAGTCCAGATCGGCATCATTGATGCGCTCGCCGGCGGCGATACGCCGCAACAAGGCGCCCTGGTGTTCCGACCAGAGCAGAATATCAGTGTCGTAGTCGCCCATGGTGATCCCTCGGTCGAGGCAGTTGAGCGATGCCAATGTCGCCTCGCTTTCTTTACAGCCATTACCTTAGCCGTCTGGTCCCCTGGTTCAACCGCTCGCTTCCAAACACACTCGCCGGTCAGAGATGGGCGGTCCTGGAGCCATCCTGATTTGCCGCCGAGCCCGATGCTGGCGCAAGCTTCGCGCCATGGTCCAGATCGCCGATCCTGAACCGGTCTCCCGTGCCGTACCGAACGCTGTGTCCGAACCGCCCTTCGTCGAATTCCGGGATGTGGACAAGTCCTTTGATGGGCGGGTGCTGGCGGTGCGCAGCCTCAATCTCCGCATCGCCCGCGGCGAGTTCCTGACACTGCTGGGGCCGTCCGGTTCGGGCAAGACCACCACGCTCAACATGCTTGCCGGGTTCGAGCGTCCGGTGCGCGGCAGCATCACGCTCGACGGCCGACCGGTGGATCGCCTGCCGCCCTATGAGCGGAACATCGGCATGGTATTCCAGAACTACGCCCTGTTCCCGCATATGACTGTCGCCGAAAACGTCGCCTTTCCACTCAGCGTGCGCCGCGTGCGCAAACACGAACTGCGCGAGCGCGTGCGGCGCGCGTTGGCGATGGTGCGGCTGGACGACTACATGGACCGGCGGCCGGCGCAGCTTTCGGGTGGCCAGCAGCAACGCGTCGCGCTGGCCCGCGCGTTGGTTTTCGAACCCAGTCTTGTGCTGATGGACGAGCCGCTCGGGGCACTCGACCGGAAATTGCGCGAGCACATGCAGATCGAGCTGAAGCAACTGCATGACATGCTCGGCGTCACCATCGTCTACGTCACGCATGATCAGGCCGAGGCGCTGACGATGTCCGACCGGATCGCGGTGTTTCGCAACGGCACGATCGTTCAGCTTGGCACGCCGGAGGAGCTGTACAATGCACCCGCCGACGCCTTCGTTGCCAGCTTCATCGGTGAGAACAACCTGCTGGATGGTGTGGTCGCGCAGATCGATGGCGACACCTGTCATGTGCGGCTGGACGGCGGCGTGTCGGTTGCCGCGTCGGCCAAACGGCTGAGCGGCGCCGGTCCGGTTCAGGTCGCTGTCCGGCCCGAGCGTGTCCGGTTCGGCGAGGGGGCTGTGGAGAACAGCTTTGCCGCCCGCGTGGAAAGTCGCATCTATCTGGGGGATCACCAGCACATCCTGACGCGGCTGCCGAACGGGCATCTGATTACCGTGAAGGCGGAGGCCGCACTCTCGACGACGCCGGGTCAGACGATCACACTGCACTGGGCCGCCGCGGATTGCTGGGCCTTCGCCGCGGACGAGAATATTTCGGAAACAAGGGGGAAAGCATGAAACGTCGGATTCTGTTGCAATCACTTGCCGCGGGCTCGCTGGCGTCCGGATTTCGGTTTTCGGCGCACGCCGCCGAAGCGAAAGAGCTTGCCATCATGTCGGCCGGCGGTGCCTGGCAGGCCGCGCAACGGGAAGCTTGGTACAAGCCGTTCGCGCAGAAGATGGGGATCACCTTCAACGAGGAGGTCACGACCGAAGGCCTGGCCAAGGTGCAGGCCATGGTGCAGGCCGGCAATGTGCCGATCGATTTGGCTACTGTCGAAACCGCCACCGTCCTGCAAGGCGGCGATACCGGGGTGCTGCAAAAGCTCGATTATTCACGCATCGCGCCCAGGGAGGGTTTTCTTGAGGGCTCGGCGCTCGATGCCGGCATGGGGCTCGATGTGTACGGCGACATACTCGCTTATGATACGACGGTGCTGAAGGACGGACCGACATCGGTCCTGGCGCTGTTCGACACGGCGAAATATCCCGGCAAGCGCGCACTGCGGAAGGTGGCGCAGAACAATCTGGAATGGGCGCTGATGGCGGATGGCGTGTCGCCGGGCGAGGTTTACAAGACACTGGGAACGCCGAAGGGCGTGGATCAGGCGTTCCACAAGCTGGATGCGATCAAGCGCGATGTGGTCTGGTGGACGGCCGGCGCCCAGCCGCCACAGCTTCTCGCCTCCAAGGAAGTGGTGATGACCACTGCGTGGAACGGACGCATTCAGAACCCGATCGACCAGGACCATGCACCTTTCCGGATCGCCTGGGACGATCAGATCCTGGAATACGACATGGTCGCCATTCCGAAGGGTGCGAAGCACGAGGATCTGGCGTACAAGTATCTCGCTTATATTGCGCAGCCCGACGTGAACGGACGGCTGGCCGACCACATCCCTTACGGCCCGGTGGTGAAGGCGGCAATCGACCACGTACCGGCAAACGTGAAAGCCAAGCTGCCGAATGCACCGGAACACATGAAATCATATCTCGTCGCCGATCCGCAGTTCTGGGGCGATTTCGGCGAGGATCTCGGGCGTCGGTTCAACACCTGGCTCGCCGCCTGAGGCGGCGTGTCCGGCGCCGGCGTTGCGGTTCGGCAACAGGCGGGCGCGGGCCGGACGCCTGCGCCGGCTGACCGCGCGCTTGCCGCGGCGGTGCGACGAGCGGGGCTGGGCCAGCGCCTGCGTGCCGCGGGGCTGGCCGCACCTCTGCTCGTGCTGGTGTTCGTCAGCTTTCTGGTTCCGATCGGGGCGTTGCTGGCTCGCGCGGTCTATGACCCGGTGATTGCCGATAACCTGCCGCGCACTTCGGTCGCGCTGCACGGTTGGGATGGGCGGACGCTGCCGGATGAACCGGCGTTCCGAGCCCTGACGGTGGATTTCGCGCAGGGTCAGGCGCAGGGCCGGATTTACGAACTGGCCAAGAGCCTCAATTTCCGCCTGCCCGGGGCGCGCAGCCACGTGTTGCGCGCGGCGCGTCAGGCCAGCGGGAGCGCTGACGGATTGTCCCGGCAGGCGCTGATCTCGGCTGATCCGATCTGGGGCGATCCGGCGACGTGGCAGGCAATCCGAACCGGTCTTGATCCGTTCACTGCGTATTACCTGCTGAATGCACTCGATCTGCGCCCGACCGCGAGCGGGATCCATTTCGTTTCACCCGAACAGGCGCTCTATCTTCGCGTGTTCGGCCGGACCTTCCTGGTGGCGGCGATCGTGACTCTGGCTACGCTGGCCGGCGCGTTTCCGCTCGCCTGGCTGATCGCACATGTGCCACCGCGGATCGCCGCGGTGCTGATCATCCTGGTGCTGCTGCCGTTCTGGACGTCGATCCTGGTGCGCACCGCGGCGTGGACGGTGGTGCTGCAGAAATTCGGATTGCTGAATGATCTGTTGCTGGCGCTTGGGCTGACGCGGGATCGGATCGACCTGATGTACAGCCGCGGCGGCCTGATCCTGACGATGACCGACATCCAGCTTCCGTTCACGTTGCTGCCGATCTACAGCGTATTGCGCGGCATTTCGCCGGTACAGATGCGGGCCGCATACTCGCTGGGCG
>DATIMO010000310.1:0-5978 GCA_035475215.1 Acetobacteraceae bacterium
CAGGTAGATCGCGTGCGGCATCACCGTGGCGCCGATGATCCCGACTGCCAGAGTCAGTGCGCCGGAATCCGGCAAGGACGGAAGCACGCTGTGCAGCGCCGCCGCGCCCCAATCCGGCGGCGCAATCGCCAGTTCGATAACGTAACTGAGGCCGATCAGCGCCACCAGTCCGCCAATGACCAGCTCCAGCGGCCTGAAGCCGGACCGGTCCAGGCTGAGGATCGCATAGGTGATGGCCCCGGTCGCCGCCATTCCCCAGAGCAGCGGCAGATGCAGCAGCAGCGACAGGCCGATCGCGCCACCGAGGAATTCCGCCAGATCGGTCGCCATCGCGGCAACTTCGCTGACCCCCCACATGCCAAGGACCACCGGGCGGGGAAAATGCTCGCGGCACAACTCGGCGAGGTTGCGGTTCGTGACGATGCCCAGGCGGGCCGACAGCCCCTGGAACAGCATCGCCAGCAGATTGGCCGCGACGACAACCCAAAGCAGGGCGTACGCATAGCGGGCGCCGGCCTGGATGTTGGTGGCGAAATTGCCGGGGTCGATATACGCAACCGAGGCGATCACCGCGGGCCCGGCAAAGGGCAGGATCGCCGCCATCCCACGCCGCCGCCCTGCCAGCACCTCACGGGCGTTGAAGGTGGTTTGGTCCGACAGGCTCCGCCTGGCGATGTCGCTCACGGGAAATCCGGCCACTGCACCCTGTAGAATGTAGCCTAGGCTACATCTGATGCAAGAGGCTCGATTTCACACCGTGGGCTACGGCACCGGAAATTGCATCGCCGCCGTCGCCGGTATGACAGATACGGCTACGAACACGCCGCCGCCTGTTCCGCCGAGCACCGCGCGCACCGCCCTTCTGCCTCGATCGTGGCCGATCCCACGGTGAAGCCAAGCCGCTCGGCCGCCCCCGCCAGCGCATCGGCCAGTTCGTGGTCATCCAGCTCGATCACCTGCCGGCAACTGCGGCAGATCAGGAATTGCGCGGCATGGTCCGCCTCGGCCGGATCATGCGCCACGCAGCCGACGAACGCCGCCAGCCGCTCCACGCGATGGATCAGCCCCTGTTCCAGCAGGAAATCCAGCGCGCGATACACGGTTGGCGGGGCGGCGCCGTGCCGGGTCAGCCGCAGTCGATCCAGCAGGTCGTATGCCCCGGTCGGCGCCTCCGCCTCCAGGATCAGGCCCAGCACCTGCCGGCGCAGTTCCGTCAGCCGCGCCCCGCGCGCCGCGCAAACGCCCCCCACACGGGTCAGCAACGCCTCCGTACGGCGGGAGAACAGGCTGGCGCTCACGTCCTTTGCCATCCGGCGATCACGCGCCAAGATACCACGCATGGAAGAACATGCCACCGATCATCCTGCAGATCGCGGACCCCTGGCCGATATCGCATTCGACGCACAGGGCCTGATCCCGGCCATCGCCCAGCAACACGACACCGGTGAGGTCCTGATGCTGGCCTGGATGAGTCGGGAGGCGGTGGCCGAGACGCTGTCCACCGGCCGGGTCTGCTATTTCAGCCGTAGCCGGGGCAGCCTGTGGCGCAAGGGCGAGGCCTCGGGGCAGGTGCAGCACCTGATCGAACTGCGCATCGACTGCGACAGCGACGCGCTGCTGCTGCTGGTGGATCAGCACGGCGTCGCCTGTCACACCGGCCGGCGAAGCTGCTTTTTCCGTGCGGTTCGCGATGGCGCACTGGTGGAGATCGCGGCCCCTCTGGTCGCACCGGAGGCGTTGTACCGCGCGCGATGACGCTGATCTACCTCGTCGCGGGGGAACAGAGCGGCGACGTTCTGGGAGCGCGCCTGATGACGGCATTGCGCGCTCGGCGCCCCGGAGTGGAATTCGCCGGGATCGGCGGCACACAGATGACGATGCAGGGGCTGGCCAGCCGCTTCCCGATCTCGGAGCTGGCGGTGATGGGCCTGCTGGAGGTGCTGCCGCGCCTGGCTCAGCTTCGCCGCCGGTTGGCAGAGACCGTCGCGGACATAGCGGCGCGGCGCCCCGTGGTGGTGGTAACGATCGACAGCCCAGGGTTCACGCTGCGCCTGTTGCGCGCGGTCGCGTCGCTGGGGGTGCGACGGGTGCATTACGTGGCGCCGCAGATCTGGGCGTGGCGCGAAGGCCGGGTGCGGCACTATCCGGGGCTGTGGGACCGGCTGCTGTGTCTGCTGCCCTTCGAGCCGGAATTCTTCGCCCGCCACGATCTTCCGGCGCAGTTCGTCGGGCATCCGGTGCTGGAAAGCGGTGCCGATCGCGGCGATGGGGCCCGGTTCCGGACCCAACACGGCTTATCCGGGGCTGCCCGGGTCATCACGGTGATGCCGGGAAGCCGGCGAAACGAAACATCGCGGCTGCTGCCGATCCTGGGGGCAACCCTGCAGCTTCTGGGCGATATCGTCCCGGTGGTGCCCATCGCCGGACCCGTGGCAGAGGCGGTGCGGGCCGGCACGCGGTCCTGGCCCGTGCCGCCGATCCTGGTGACCGAGGATGGGGAGAAGCACGATGCGTTCGCGGCGTCCTCGGCCGCCCTGACCAAATCCGGCACGGCGACGCTCGAGCTTGCACTGGCCGACGTGCCCATGCTGGTGGCGTATCGCGTCAATCCGCTGTCCGGCGTGCTGATCCGGCGGCTGGTGAAGGTGCAGTACGCGTCACTGCTGAACCTGCTGTCGGGGCATGAGCTGGTTCCAGAACTGATGCAGGAGGCGTGCACGCCGGCGCGGCTGGCCGAGGTGCTGACACGCTTGCTGGACGACCCCGATGCCGCGGCGGCCCAGCGTCTCGGGTTCCGCGCCGTGCTTCAGGCGCTGCGCCCGACGTTCGGCCTGCCCTCAGAAGCCGCCGCCAATTCCGTTCTGGAGCTGCTGGATCAGTCCTGAGTCGGCCATCTTTCTGCGCGAAAGCGCCATCGCGTCAGCCACCGCCAGCGCCGCGGCCAGCGCCCGCCGTCCCGCTGCGGCATCGACCAGGACGGGCGCGCCATCGAGCACCGAGGCGACGAATGCGGCCTGCTCGGCGGCCAGCGCATCGTGGTCCTGCCAGGACGCTTCGTCGATGCCGAAGCCATCCAGGCCGGGCAGCGCCTGACCCTCGCCGCGGCGAATGGTGGTGAGCCGGCGATTGGCGAAATCCACCGTCAGGTAGCCGGTGTCGGCAAAGATGCGCATCCGGCGCTCGGTGCGGCTGGCGACCCTGCTGGCGGTGATGGTGGCGACCGCGCCGGAGGCGAAGCGGATGCGCGCATTGGCGACGTCTTCGTGCGGGCTGGCGATCGCGGCGCCGAGGGCGTCCACGGTCTCGATTGGGCTGTCAGTCAGCGACAGGACCAGGTCCAGATCGTGAATCATCAGGTCCAGGATTACCGACACGTCGGTGCCGCGCGGTTTGAACGGGGCGACGCGGGTCGCCTCGATATAGAGCGGCCGGCCGGTGTGCCGGGTCATCGCCTCATACGCGGCCGAAAAGCGTTCGAGATGCCCGACCTGGAGGATCAGGCGGCGCTCGGCCGCCAGCGCGGCCAGTTCATCGGCTTCGGGTAGCGTGGCGGCGATCGGCTTTTCCACCAACACGTGCTTCCCGGCGAGCAGGGCCGCTTTGGCGATGGCGTGGTGGGCGGCGGCGGGGACGGCAACGATCAGCGCGTCGCTGGCATGCAACAACTCGGTCAGAGACAGGTGGGGCGCGGCGGTTTCGGCCGCGACGGCGCGAGCGTGATTGGGGTTGCGGTCGTGTACCCCGGACAGACAGGCGCGCGCAGCGGCGGCGAGCTTGATTGCGTGGTAGCGACCGAAATGACCGGCTCCGACGAGTCCGATGCGCAATGGGGCGAGGGGCATTCGGCGCTTGTGGAGGCTCGGGGGGCGGGATGGCAAGGATGCAGCTCCCGCGCCATCCCCAGGAGCTCCTCCGCCATGACGGTCGAGGTGCCATGAGAGCGCTTGCTCTATGGTGACGCGGCACTCTCATTACAGACCTGCTCGCGGATGATGCCGGAGCCGGTGCGGTGGCGGGTCGTGAAAGTTCCGGCGAGCTGCAACAATCGGCCGTCGGTGGAAACCCATGCACTGGCGGTGGAGGCATGGGCCATGTCCAGCGCCGGGTGCCGGACCGAGGTATCCCAGCGCTGCCATCCGTCGCCCGGCAATCCGGAGGCGGCAACCGTCAGGCTTGCTGTTTTGTCTCTCTTGAAACCGGGCAGGAACACGGTGACGGACTGGCCGCCGGGCGGCATGTGCCGGGTCCAGTAGAAGGCCATCGCGAGCGGCGGGCGCAAGTTGGGGCGCATCGCCGCGGCAGGCAGATCGAGATCGGCTCGCCGATCCGGTCTGGCCGACCGGAAGTCATCGATCCAGGGCTGGCCGAAGCTGGCCGGATCAAAGTGACGGATGAAGGCGGGATGTTCGCGTTGCAACGTGTCCGGTGTCTTGGCCTGGATCCGGTATGCTTCCAGGCCGCGAGGGCCGGGCTGAAATATATCCCAGAGCTGGCGGATGATGCGGCCATCGACGAGATAGCGTGTATTCACGGCCAGCAGCCGCAACTGCCCAGCTTTCCAGGTACTGATCTCTTCCATCATGTAGTTCAGGTGCACGAATGGGATGGGGGTGTCGCGGAAGCGCCCGATCACATCGACCATCGTGGTGCCATCGGCAGGATTTGCGCTGATCATATTGGTGACCGCCAACTGCCCGCCGTCGTTCGTGGTACCGGTGAAGCGGCAAACCTCCGCAGCCGCGGGGCTTGCAGCATACAAATATACGGCGGCGAGGCATGCCAGCGACGCGCTTGTTCGTCTCGTCATCGCCGAGTTCTGGTGGTAGCAGCCGAGCGATGCAACGTCCCCTGCTGATTGGTCATCGCGGTGCGCGCGGGCTGTTCCCCGAGAATACCATCGAGGGCATCGCCGCGGCGCTGATGCTGGGGGTCGACGGGGTCGAATTCGACGTGGCGATCACGGCGGACGGAGTCCCGGTGCTGTCACATGATCCGGGGCTCAATCCGGACCTGGTGCGGGGTTCCGATGGAGCGTGGCTGACTGCACAGGGACCGCTGATCCGCAGCCTGACCGTGGCGCAGCTTGCCGCCTATGATTTCGGTCGCGCGCGGCCGGGCGGCGCCGTGGCGCTGGCCAATCCGCAGCAACAACCGCGCGACGGGGCGAGGATTCCGGCATTGGCGCAGGTGCTGGGGCAGATCGATACGCATTTCATCATCGAGATGAAGACTCTGCCGGACCATCCGGACTGGACCGTGCCGGCCGCGGAGATGGCGGAACGGGTTGCCGCGGTGGTCGATCGGAGGGGCGCGGCGGCGCGCGTCACGATCGAATCATTCGACTGGCGTGGACCGCGGCATCTGCGGCGCACTCGGCCGGACCTGCGGTTCGCCTGGCTGACACGCGCCGAGACCACGGCAGCGGCGAAGTTGTGGTGGGACGGGCCGGTGCCGGCGGATTTCGGCGACTCCGTGCCGCGGGCCGTGGCGGCGGAAGGCGGACCGGTGTGGGCGCCGGAGCATGTCGATCTGACGCCCGATCTTGTGACCGAGGCGCATGAGCTTGGACTGCTGGTGCTGCCGTGGACAGTGAACCGGGCCGACGACATGGCCCGGCTGATAGGATGGGGCGTCGATGGGCTGATCAGCGACCGCCCGGATATCGGTCGGAGTGTGATTGGGGTCGGAGCGTGACTGGCACCTGATCGCTTCAGGAGTCATCAGGGTCGAGCTTGTTTGTGTTCGCGCTTGGCTGTTTTGCGGGCGTGATTGACGCTTTCTGACGGTTTCGCCTGAAGCGATTACGAACTATCGGGCAGTGCTGCCGCTGGACCATGATTGCTTCAAGTTGAAGCAATCATGGTCCAACTTTCTCTATTTGATACCAAGTGTCCGGCTCGATGACTCTTTTCGTGCAATCAAGAAAGTCGTGGATGGCCGGCCCCTCGGGTCAAGCCCGAGGGCATGCTTCGCCGGCC
>DATIMO010000311.1:0-4077 GCA_035475215.1 Acetobacteraceae bacterium
TGACGATGCGCGCAATCATGCGCGACAGATGGGCGGCCGGCCCTCAACCGTCATCCCGGCGTGCGCGGCATCGCTCCACCCGGTCCCTTCATCAGCACGAACCCGCATCGCTGCAAATGCTCCACCAGCCGCTCGGCAAGGGGGTTTGGCCGTGGCGTCATCCCCGCGGTGCGGACCCTCCGGCGTCCGTCAAAGCGTAGCGCGAATGAAAGCGCCTGAGTGATTTCGTCCGGGCTGGCCGGGCGGAGTTGGTTGGGCCGTTCGGTCACGGCCGGGACGATAACGGGCGCTGCGGAACGGAGCAAGAACAAAGGTTACCGGACCGGAGTCTAGTGGAGTGTGAACATGGTATAGGTTAGGGGACAATCGGCGTTGTCGCCGCGCCGGCCGCAGGAAACCGTGGCATATGGCGGACACCCTCTCCGCCGGTAACCATTCCCGGAGTAACCCCTGATATCCCGTTTGTCCCGAGAAACCAGCCATTGCCGCTGCGTCCCGTTCTGCCGTGCCGTGAAGAATCGTGCTTGGGCGGGCGCCCGATGCGGGCCAGGGCTTCGGCACGATGTAGAGATCGTCGGGTACAACACCCAAGCTGGCGCGCAATGGAGACATTTCGCTTCGATCGCGCGATGCCTCCGCGAGCGTGACGGCCTAATTCTAGCCGCGGATATCCCCTGCGCCACCGTTGGTTATGCCTCTGGCCTGGTCCTGGGCGACACCGCCAGTCCAAGGAACACGAGCACAGCCTGATTGAGTCGCAAGATATCTTCGTCGTTCAACCTGCCGACGTGCGCCCCAACTTTGGTTTTTGGAACGGTGGTGATCTTGTCCACCATTAAGCGGCATGTCGCTCGCAGGCCGTTGCGCTCGTTCGGCTCGACCGGCAGGCGGAACAGAGGCGCTTCGGTCTCGTCAGTGGTGAAGGCGCAGATCGTGATCGAGTCGGTTGCGTCGAAGCTATCGTCCTGAACAACCACGACGGGACGTGGCTTCCCGGCGTAGTCCTTGCCGCCGGCGACGGTCCAGATGTCGCCGCGCTTCATTCATCGCCCCAATCCGATACCGCGTCGATGAACGCCTGATCCTCATGGGCATGCGCGCTCGTGGCTACGGCCAATGACTGGCGATGCGCCTCAGACCGGAAGGACGGCGCGCGGACGTCTGGCACCCAGATCTGGATCGGGCGCAGACCCTGCGCGCGCAGCCGCTCGCGATGTTGCCGCACCTTCGTACGGGAAGGTTTGGGCTTTGATGCCGGGGCCATGACAATTCTCCGAATAGGTTACATGTAACCTATCGTGAGCTGCGGGGTTTGGCCAGCTCATTGGCCGAAATCCCCTCTACCAACACCCGCGGATGGCGCTTGGAGCATTGTATCATCCCTCCCCAGGCCCGCGCTTCAGCAGCAGGGTGATCAGCACCCCGGCGACCGCAAACGTCGCGACAATGCCCAGCACCATGGCGACATACCCCGCCGTGGCAACATGGGCCTCTCCGCCCATCTTCCAGCCCACCGCCACGTAGTAGATGGCCACCGCGAGCAGCACGAATGCGGGTAATACCATCAGGAACGTCCGAAACACCGGTTACCCTCCCGCCGCGTCGTCCTCGATCACTCGGCTGGCCACAGCCAGGCAGCGCCGCGCACCCCCGACGAATCGCCGTGCTTGTTCCGCAGGATCGGCGTGCTGACCACGTCACTGAACACATGCCGCGACAGCCGCGCCGGCACCACCCGATACAGATGTTCCATGTTGGACAGCCCGCCACCCAGCACGACGACGTCCGGATCGAGCATGTTGATCACCACCGCCAGTCCGCGTGCCAGCCGGTCGGCGTGTCGGTCCAGCGCCTGCTGCGCCCGCACATCCCCCGCCGCCGCCCGCGCCGGAATGCCGCTCGCATCATGCGCCTCCGGCCCATCGCAATCTCGGGCCAGTGCCGGCCCGGCGACGTACGTCTCAAGGCAACCCCAATTCCCGCACCAGCAATGTATGCCGGGAATTTCATCGATGCTGAGCCACGGCAGCGGATTATGCCCCCATTCGGCTGCAATGCGGTGCGGGCCGCGATGCACGGCGCCATTCACCGCGATCCCACCGCCCACGCCGGTGCCCAGGATAACACCGAACACCACGCCATAACCGGTCCCTGCGCCGTCCACCGCCTCACTCAGCGCAAAGCAGTTGGCGTCGTTCTCCACCCGCACCTCACGCCCCAGTTTCTGGCTGATGTCGCGGTCGAATGTGTGCCCGTTCAACGCGATCGAGTTGGCATTCTTCACCCGGCCGGTTGCCGGACTGATCACGCCGGGAATGCCGATGCCCACAGTGGCAGTCTGACCCAGTTGCGCTTCCGCCGCGCGCACCAATTGGGCGATGCCGTCCAGCGTCGCGTCATAGCCGCGCGGCGTGGCAATGCGGTGCCGCGCCCGCTCGGTCCCATCCGGATCCAGGGCGGCGATTTCTATCTTCGTCCCGCCGAGATCGACGCCGATACGATACTGGCTCATCTCGTCAGCATCGCGCGGCTCGATGAGCCCTCACAAGCCTCATGCGGCAGTTTCAACTTCGCGAGCGATTTGCGCGCCCATCCAGAACGCACCCCCGGTGCCGAAATAGCGCCCGACCGCAGTGCCCTCTCAGCACTGATCGACCGCTGGCCGCGAATTATCTCGGTCAGTCTCGTTGCGGGTACACGAAGCTTGAGCGCCAACGCCTCATCTCCCGCGCCACGACTGCTTGCCCACCCACCCCCTCCGGCCCACCATGCACCGCATGAGCGACACGGTGCTCGACGTGAAGGGCCTCAATTGCCCGCTGCCCGTCCTCCGGGCCAACCGCAGCCTGCGCGCCATGAAGCCCGGCGAGCGGCTGCGCGTTCTCGCTACCGACCGCGCCTCGGTCGCCGACTTCCAGGCCTTTTGCCGGGAAACCGGACACGACCTGCTGGCTTGGAGTGACGAAGGCGGCGTGTTCAGCTTTCTGATCCGTCGCCGCGCCACCGACCCGCAAGCCAAAGACGACTGACATGGCCACCGCGCTGATCACCCACCCCGCCTGCCTGGCGCACAACGCCGGCGACTGGCATCCAGAATGCCCCGACCGTCTGCGCGCCGTTCTGGGCGCGTTGGAAGCCGAGGAATTCGCCGCGCTGCTGCGTGAAACCGCCCCGCCCGCCACACCGGACCAGCTCGCCCTCGCCCACCCCCGCGACTATGTGGACGCGATCCTCGCCATCCGCCCCGGACCGGGCGAGTTGATCCAACTCGACGCTGACACCGCGATGAACGAAGCCAGTGCGGAAGCCGCGTGCCGCGCCGCCGGTGGAGCAGTCCACGCCGTCGACGCAGTGATGCAGGGCTGGGCACGCGCCGCCTTCGTAGCCACCCGCCCGCCCGGCCACCACGCCGAACCCGGGCGCCCGATGGGCTTCTGTCTGTTCAACAACGCCGCCATCGCCGCACACTGGGCGCGCACCCATTACGGGCTGCACCGCATCGCGGTGGTGGATTTCGACGTGCATCACGGCAACGGCACGCAGGCGATGTTCTTCGACGACCCGAACCTGTTCTACGCATCGTCGCATCAAAGCCCATGCTACCCCGGTACCGGCCAACGCAACGAACGCGGCTGCAACGGCAATATCGTGAACGCACCCCTCGCACCGTACTCCGATTCCATAGCGTTCCGCGCCGCCTGGTCCGGCACCCTCCTGCCGGCACTCGATCGGTTCACGCCCGAGTTGCTGATCGTCTCCGCCGGTTTCGACGCGCACAAGGCCGACCCGCTCGCCCAGCTTGCGCTCGAAACCACCGACTTCGCCTGGATCACCACGGAGCTGCTGGCGATCGCCAACCATCACACCGGCGGGCGCATCGTCTCATTGCTGGAAGGCGGCTACGACCTCGACGCACTAGCCGCATCCGCCGCCGCCCATGTGCGCGTGCTGATAGGCGCGGGCCAGGAAGCCTCTGGATGACGCGATCGACACTGTGCCCACACCTCTCCCGCCCTGCGCGAGAGAGCCCGCATCCAGGCAACGACCCGGGGGTCGCCATGCGTTAGCATGGCGGCT
>DATIMO010000312.1:0-2783 GCA_035475215.1 Acetobacteraceae bacterium
ATCGCGCTGGCGCTGGTGCTGCTCTCCGGGGCGGCGCTGATGATCCGCTCCTTCGCCGGGCTGCGCAGCGCGAACCCGGGAATCGATCCACGCCATGTTCTGACATTTGAGACTGCCATGGGCGGCAAAGGCTACGACAGCACCGCCAAGGTGGAGCGCTTCGGCGCCGAAGCGGTGCGCCGGCTGGAGGGCCTGCCCGGGGTGGAGGCTGCCACGATGACGGTGATGCTGCCGGGCGCGGGTTACGGCGGCATCGACCTGCCGTTTAATATCATCGGGCGGCCGGCGAAGAATGGCGACCCGTACAACGGCGACGAGCAGTACCGGTTCATCTCGCCGCATTATTTCTCGGCGTTCCACGTTCCGGTGGTTCGCGGCCGCGCGTTCACCATCGGCGACACCGGTAACTCGCCGCACGTCGTCATCATCAACGAGAAGATGGCGGCTCAGTATTGGCCCAAGGAGGACCCGATCGGACAGGTGATTGTGATCGGCAAAGGGATGGGCCCGGACTTTGAGGAAGCGCCGAGAGAGATCGTCGGCGTGGTGGGCAACGTGCGCGAGACCGGTGTCGCTAATGGCGATCAGGCGGTGATGTACGTTCCACAGAGCCAAGTGAACGAGGCGGTGACGAAGCTTGCCAATGGAGTACTGCCGCTGGCCTGGGCGGTGCGGACGCAGATGGATCCGCTCAGCCTGCGCAGCGCGGTGGAGCGCGAGTTCCGCGCCATCGACCCGGTGATGACGGTGGCGCAGGAGCGCACGATGGAGCAGGTGCTGTCCCAGTCGGTGACGCGGCAGAGCTTCAACATGCTGCTGCTGACCATCTTCGCGGCGATTGCGATGCTGCTGGCGGCGATCGGGATCTACGGGCTCATGTCGTACTCGGTGCAGCAGCGGACGCAGGAGATCGGCATCCGCGTGGCGCTGGGGGCGAGCCGCGGCGAGATGCTGCGGCTGGTGATGAAGCAGGGGCTGGTGTTGGCAGCGATCGGCGTGGCGATCGGGTTAGCGATCGCTTATGGAGTGACGAAGGTGCTGGCGTCGCTGCTGTTCGGGATCAAGTCGACGGACCCGCTGACGTTCGTGGCGGTGGCGACGGTGTTACTGGTGGTAGCTTTCGTGGCCAGCTATCTTCCGGCGCGCCGCGCGGCGGCGACGTCGCCGACCGAAGCGCTCAGGTATCAGTAGAAGGGTCTACTCTTTCGGCAGTTTGACTTCAACGCCAGCGTCGCGATTGAGCCGCTCCGTGACTGCCCGATCCACCAGCGAGACGGACACCTGATTGTGCGTGTTGCCGGCCGTGAAGTAGTGGAGCGTGTCGCCATCGACCCAATAAGCGATGGCTGAGTAAATGGTGTGGTCCTTGAACGCCAGCAGGTAATGAGTGGCCTCGGCCGGCTGGTCCGCCGTTGGGGTCGCCGGAGCGATCTCGGGCTGATAGACGCTCATCTGCGGATGCGGGGTGGGGTCGTACTGATTGATGATGACGGGCGGCGCTTGCGGCGGCATCACGATGGTGATGTTGGGCTGCTGCTGAGCCTCCTGCGACGGCGGAGCGTAAGCCGAACCATCGTACATCGAGCCGTAGGAGCCCACATACACCGGGTACGGGTAAATGAAGCCGCCCGAATTATTGCGGTGAACGGGACGGCTGCCGTTGGTCGCGTTGGGGATTACTAGGTGCGGCCCGCCGCCGGCCGGGTGAATGACATTGGGGGTGAAGCGCTGGATTCCAGGGTAATTGGCGGGCGTACCGGCGGGGAAGACGGCGCTTCCGACTCCGCCGGTCAGCACCGGTGTAGGATTGGTGTAATTGACCCGGCCTTGGGCGAAGACACTTCCGGCAAGCACCAGCACGACGGTGAATCCAAAGAGCAGTCTCATGAACTCGAACCCCCTGCTGAGATTGTACACCTGCCCACTACGGGCGGATGGTCAGGCGAAAGCGCCTGACCTACTTACTTTTTCTTGGGCGCGGGCGGAGCGGCCGGGCGGGGAGCCGGAGCAGCCGGAGCGGCAGTGGCGGACACGGGATGCGCCTGGTCGTACAGCTTTACGATTTCCGGGGTGATATCGACGGCGGCGGCGGCCCACAACACGGGAGTCTGCTGGCTGCCCACGTCGATCAGGATGGCGTAGCCATTCTGCGTCAGGAATTGCTGCCACACGGCTTCCATCTTGCCGCCGAGATCCTGCATGAGGCGGCCGTTTTCCTGCTCGATGTCGGCGTTCAACTCATCGGCGTCGCGCTGGAAGCTCTTGGTCCTGGTGTCGATGTCGCGGGTGAGCTTGCCTTTGGCCTCGTCACTCATGGTGGCGCTGCCCTTCTTCATCTGGTCCTGCAGGCCCTGGATATCGGCCTGCAGCTTCTTCAGCTGTTCCTGGCGCGGATTGAACTTAGCCTGCATCTCGCCGGCGGCCTTGCGGCCGTCGCCGGTGGACATAATGGCCTGCTGCACGTTGATAATGGCAATCTTGGTGGGAGCGGGTCCGGATGGCGCGGCAGCGGGGGGCTTCACCAGCGGGGTGCCCGGTGTCTGGGCGGCAGCCATACCGGCCACTCCCAGAACCAACGCGGTAACTACGACAAAATTCTTCTTCAAGCTAAAAACTCCTAAGTGTGAAAATACTACCATATTGCAGGCGGGACAGGCCGTTTTCGCCTGTTAACGTTATTTTAGAACGTCCTGCCGATCGTGAAACGGAAGAGCGTACGGCGCTCTTCAAATGGAAATACCTGGCCGAAGCTGGTAATGGAATTCAGGAACGTGGCGTTGTTC
>DATIMO010000313.1:0-4790 GCA_035475215.1 Acetobacteraceae bacterium
AGCTTGTCGTCATTGCCGACCGTCAATTTGCGATCGTGCTTGATTTCTTCGGTCTGGTCATTCTTGATGGTGACCGTTTCGTCGTGATCGATCTGCACGAAGTGATCGTTTTCCACTTCCTCGCGCATGTCTTTCTGCGCGTGCAGGAACAGTTCCTCGCTGCCCTTCTTGTCCTCGAAGCGGATCTCGTTGAAATCCGCCGTGCCGCCGCCTTCGTGGCTGCGGCTCTTGATGCCGCTCTGGGTCTTGTTGTCCGGCAGCGTGTAAGGCGGCATGTTGTCGGCGTTGTAGACGCTGCCGATCACCAGCGGCCGGTCCGGGTCGCCTTCCAGGAAGCTCACGACCACTTCCTGCCCGATGCGCGGAATGTGTACGGCGCCCCAGTTCTTGCCAGCCCATGACGAGGCGACCCGCACCGGACAGGAGATGTGCGCGTTCTTCTTGTCCGGCTTGTTCCAGTGGAACGTGACCTGGATGCGCCCGTACTTGTCGACCGAGATGTCCTCGGCCGTATCGCTGCCGGCGACCACGGCGGTCTGCAGGCCGGCGACCATCGGCTTGAGTGCGGTAGGCATGGTGCGGAACGGCTGCCGGCTCTGGATCGCCGAGAAGCTGCAGGTAAACAGGTCACCACCCTGCGCCCCGGAAATCACGCCGGCATTGTCGGCGTGCACGGTGGATGCGGTGACCAGGTATTCCTCGTCCAGTTCCGCCCGTGGAAACTCCTTCAGCTTGAACAGCGCGCCGGTCAGCAACCCGAATGCATTGGTGGATCCGGCACATTGCGACTGCGCCACGTTGAGCGCTTCCAGGCGAACCTGCGCATAGTGCTTGCCGCTCGCCGCAGTGTCGTGGTCGCCCGGGAAATCGAACGATTCCAGCCCGTCCACGGCATGGTTTTCTTCCGCATTGCTGATCGTTTCCGCGCCCAGCAACGAGGTCTTGGGCTTGAGTGGGTCGTAGTCGGTCAGTGAATACTTGAGCGTGTGCACCGAGCGCGACGCCGCGAACGCATGAATCGCGGCGTCGCCGGCGGCTTGGCTGTTGGACGCCTGCGGCCGGTACGGCAGCTCGGCAAACCCGTCGGTGCTGGCATGCGCGCCCAACGCGTCGGCCAGCACCATCGTGTGCACGCCCGCAGCATGCTGGAAAAAATAATAGATGCCCTCCTGCTCCATCAACCGGCTGATGAAGTTGAAGTAGTCCTCGCGGTATTGCACGCAGTATTCCCGCGCCGGGTAGCTGCCGCTGAGGCTCAGCTTGATATCGCTGTAGCCGATCTCGGCCAGCACCGCCTTGACGATGTCGGGCACCGACTGATTAGTGTAGATGCGGCAATCGGACTTGTGTTGCAGCAGCCAGGGCTTCGGTACCAGGCTTACCGAATATTCCGAGTAGCGTTCGTCCTTGAAGTTTTCGTAGCCGGTCTGCGATGCCTCCGCGACGATGCCGTTGAAATGACGCGTGTAGCCGTCGGCTTCCAGCGCCACGGTCATCGAGCTGCCCAGCAGGCCGAGCAGATTCACCGCTCCGTCCTTGCTCAGCAGTTTCAACCGATAGGAGAACAGCTGTCCGAGCTGTTCGCTGCCGGAAAGACTCGCGGGCAGCAATTTGTCGCCGAGATCCGACGTCAATGTCATTACCTGGGTCATTGCCTGGTCATCCCCTGAATGCCCGCCACGGCGTCTTGCAAGCGGCATTATTTACCATAACAGGCCGGCGTGCGGGAGTTGCCGCGCACTGGCAGCGCGCCCGGCCTTTTTGGCCAGCCACCAACAACTTGATATGGGTAGACTACGCAACAGGCTCGATCGGACACCGTAACCGCATGGCCAATTTCTAGACGACCCACCCTGGCCAGACGCGCGCCACCACCCACCAGCCAATTGCCGGCCATGTCCCGCCCGCACGCAAGACCCATCGCGGGCATGCACCGGTAGCGGCCGCCAGGCACAAGCCGGCAGCGCGTGGGCCGGACACCGCCGCGGCGTCCAAGGCTGATCTCGCTGCCATGGCGACATACGCATGGAACGGTACGTTCGACCGGATCAAGCTGCGCGATGGCTTCATCACATATTTTGGCAAGGATCCGCACTTCGACATCGAAGCAATCCCCCATCTCGAGCTGCTGGTGGGTTTCATCGAGAACGACAACCGCATGAAGGACATCCGCTGGATGGCCTACATGCTCGCCACGGCCTGTCTGGAAACCACGCATCCGAAAAGCGAGAGCAAACCGGTGCTGGACAAGCATGGCAAGCCGCGAAGGGACAAGCTGGGCAGGCCGCTGGTGCGTTCGTCGACCCGATGGGTGATCACCATGTCGCCGGTTCCCGAGGTCGGCCGCGGCGCAAACCGCAATTACTTTCTGCCGGTCAAGGTCAAGTCGCTGCCCGATGGCCAGGCCCGTGTCACCGAACAGGATGGCGACCAGTTCACGGTGACGGCCAAAGGCTCGCAGGTAGCCATTACCAAAGGCGCCAGCATGGGTGCCAGGCCCGATACGAAAGCCACGAAAACCTATGCCGCAGACGACGGCACCGAGCAGCACTACTACGGTCGCGGCTATGTGCAACTGACTTGGTGGTCTAACTACGCATCCTCAGGCGCAGACCTCGGCCTGGGGTTGCAACTGCTGCTCGATCCCGAACTGGTGCTGCAGCCCGAGACTGCTTACAAGTTGATGGCATATGGCATGCTGACCGGCAAGGGATTCGCCAATGGCCACAAGTTGACCGATTATTTTCATGGTGCCCATACCGACTATGTCGCTGCCCGGCGGATGGTGAATGGCCAGGACAGGGCCGCGGACCTTGCGAAGATCGCGACCCATTTCGAAACCATCCTGATCGACGCCAAGGCGCAGACCGTGGATATCCCGGACGCGCGTACTCCCTAGCCGCCGATCAATGCGCGTTTGCGCGCCCCCATCAGGCCTGCCGGATAAACCGATGAACCGGATCCACGTCGATTGCCTTTCCCGCGCCCTGGCTTGGCCCGTGATCTGGATGTTAGCCGGGTGCGGTGCAAGTCCCGTGCAGGCAGCCGCGCCACCGGCGGCCTTGGCCGGCACCTGGGAAGTGGCCCACGTCGCAGTGGATCAACGGGACCAACCGCACTGGCTGTATTTTCCGGACGATCCACGCCTGCTTGGCCGGGACGTATCGATCGACGGCTCGAAAATCACCATCGATAACGATTCGCGCGACTGTGTGAAACCGTCGGTTGCTGCATTGCCCAGGATCAGCCTGCAGACACTCGTCGGCCGAAGCTTTTCGAGACCGCCGCAGGAGGACACGCCTGTCCATCCCACATTGTCCGATTTCGGCCTGCCTCTGGCGGACTCGGCAGTCGTTCCCCTGAAGATAAGCTGCGATCCGGAGACCTCCCAATGGAACGACACCTGGCTCGTGCCGGTGGCAGCCGACCGCCTGCTGACCAACTACGACAACTCGGGCTTCATACTGGTGCTCGAACGCCGAGACGCAACGAGCCCCATCAGGCCGTCGTTTTCCTGCACCAACGCGCAAGGCGCTACCGAACGGGCGATCTGCGCATCAGCCACATTGGCCGGCTATGACCGCAGCGTCGCCGCGGCTTATCGGCGTGCGCTCACACTGGCAGGCGATGGATTGTCCGATCTACGGCGGGAACAAAAGCAATGGCTCGCGCAGCGGAATGCGTGCGGCGGCGATACAGAATGCCTGACAGGCAGCATGCGCCGGCGCGTCGATCAACTGATGCAGCAATAGGGCGCCACGAGGGGCTGTTCCAACGCCGCTATCAGCCGATCAACACCGTGGGGCAGCCCAGGACGATCGTCCCGCCGTGAGCCGTCGAGTCGCCCATGCGCGCGGCTGGCAGATTGCTGATCAACACGGTGGGTGCGCCCGCCACGATCACATCCGGTGGCCCCACGCACGTCACCATGTCGCTGATGCGCGCCGCCGGCAGCCCGCCGATCAGCACCGTGGGCGCGCCGGGACTCAGGATTGGGCCGCCCACGTGAGGGACCACGCCAGTCACCATCGGGCACACATGCATGTCGGTAAGGCGTGCGGCTGGAGGCATGGGATGGCCTGCGAGGTAAGGGAAGGCGTGTTGAGCGGATGATACCCCGGCGCGGTTCGCCTTGGTCGATCCCCTCACGCCCGTGCAAGCGGGTCGCTCTGGCCCGGGCTATCCGCACGGTTGGCGCTTGCGCGCCAGCACCACCCAGCCGTTCACCGGCTTGCCGACTTCCTTGCGCAGCGCAGACGCGGCAATGCTCACCTCCGTGAAGTCGGCTGCATCCAGCACACGTTCGACATAGCGACGCGCGTGCCGATAGCGGCCGCTGGAGGACAACTCGAACCGATCCTCGTCGGCATCCATCGCCTCCAGCGTGAACGCAATCCGGCCGCCAGCCCGCAGTGCCCCGTGGGCCGCAGCCAGCATCTCGACCAGGTCACCGAAATAGACCAGCGTGTCGGCGGACAACACCACGTCCCACGTGTCCGGCTTATCCTGCAAATATGCGGTTAGTTCGGCGGCCACGAGCTCGTCGTAGCCGCCTCGCAGGCGGGCCTTCTCGAGCATGCCGCCGGAAAGATCCACGCCGTCCAGCCGCCGCGCATGCGCCCTGATCAGCGAACCGCACAGGCCGGTACCGCACCCCGCATCGAGTACATCAAGCACGCCGCCGGCCGGCCCGAGCACGCCGATCAAAGCGTCAACGAGAACCTGCGGTGCGCGATAATCCAGGTTTTTCAGCAACTGTTCGTCGAAGCTTTCGGCGAACTGATCGAACA
>DATIMO010000314.1:0-2068 GCA_035475215.1 Acetobacteraceae bacterium
AGTTTTTCGATCGCACGGCCGACACGAAACACCATCGTCTCATCGAACGGTCGACCGACGATCTGCACAGAAACTGGTAGCCGGTCGGCTGCCAATCCGACCGGTACGCTCATCGCAGGATGTCCGGTGAGATTGAATGGAATGGTTTGCATGGGTGAGACGGAAGACAGCGTATCGGGCACCGCATCGAACCGGGGCGCTGTGGTCAATGCCGAAGCGGTCAGCAGTGCGTCGTAGCGGGACAGAGCGGCGTTCACCGCGTCGGTGAGTTCCCGCCTGGCACGCAATGCGTTGATGTAGTCGACTGCGGTAATGGCGGCGCCAAGGACGAATCGACCGGCCGTTGCCTCGGCATAGTCCCGCAGGCGGCCCTGCATATCTGCCTGATGTACCGCGAACGCCTCGGCCAGCAGGATCACTCGGCCGGCAGCGGAAAATACCGCGTAATCGGGCAGAGTGATATCCTCCACGACCGCACCGGCGTCTCGAAGCTTGGTGGCGGTGCGATCGATGGCCGCTAGGACGTCCGGCGTTACCAATTTCGCGGCGGCGAAAAACGCGCGCGGAACACCGATGCGAAGACCGCCAACGCCACGTTCCAGCCCGGCGCGGAAATCCGGCACGGGGACTTCGGCGCTGGCCGGATCGTCGGGGTCGTGGCCTGCCATTACCTGCAACGCGATCGCGCAGTCCTCCACGCTGCGGCCGAGCGGGCCACAGTGATCCAGTGTCCACGACAGCGGGAAAACGCCACGACGGGAAACACGGCCGTAGGTGGGCTTGATGCCGGCGGTGCCGCACCAAGCCGCCGGACCGCGGATCGATCCGCCGGTATCCGAACCGGTGGCCATGCGCAGCATACCGGAAGCAATCGCCGCGGCGGTGCCGGAGGATGAGCCGCCGGTGATGTGTTCAGTGTTCCACGGGTTGCGGGCCGGCGGCCAGGGCAGATCGAAACTGGGTCCGCCGATAGCGAACTCATGCGTCGCCAGTTTCCCGAGAAGCACTGCACCGCCCGCTGAGAAGCGCGCGGCGACCACGCTGTCGGCGTCCGGCACGTGGTACTGCCGCAACTTGGAATGGCAGGTCGTGGCGATGCCGGCCGTGTCGTAAATGTCTTTCAATCCGTAGGGGATGCCATGCATCGGACCGCGGTCCTTCCCCGCCTCCAACTCGGCATCGGCGCGGCGCGCGTCGGCAAGCGCGCGATCTTCGGTCAGCAGGA
Source organism: Acetobacteraceae bacterium (assembly GCA_035475215.1). Taxonomy (GTDB): domain Bacteria; phylum Pseudomonadota; class Alphaproteobacteria; order Acetobacterales; family Acetobacteraceae; genus DATDIC01. The sequence continues at coordinate 1,226 of DATIMO010000314.1, forward strand.
TGAAGGCGTGCAGCGCTCCATCGCGATTGTGGATCCGGCCGAGCGCATCGCGGGCCAGTGCTTCGGAAGTAACCGCGCCGGCGCGAAGTCGGCGCCCCATTTCGGCAATACTGGGAAGATCGGTGGTCATCGTGCGCGCTCCAGCGGGGTAAGCCGGAACACGTTGGCCGGTTCCACCGCGGCATTGCGCGGCGGATGGAGCAGCGCGATCTGCTCCCGCAGATCGGCAAATGCGGCGAGATAACCCGCGCGGCGAGACCGCGGGATTTTCAGCTCGGCACGCGCCATCAGCGCATCAAACTCGGATTCCAATGATCGGTGACTTGGGACATCGGGCATGATGGCTCCTGTGGGTCCATGCTCCGGCTGATTAGAAGCGAAGGTAGTCGCGATCGCAATGTCGCGATTGTGGCTCCGGCGAAATTCGACAGACTGCCCGCACCGTCACTATCATTCTGTATGATGCTGTGCGTCGCAATTGGCCGAGGAATTGCCGGTCGAAAGGGGCGGTGATGCGCACCCAGGTAGGTATTGTCGGGGCCGGTCCGGCCGGATTGCTGCTGTCGCATCTGCTGCACCTGCATGGCATCGACTCACTGGTGCTGGAAGCGCGCTCGCGCGACTACGTGGAAAACCGCATCCGGGCCGGCGTGCTGGAAAATACCACTGAAGACCTGCTGTCGCAGGCCGGCGTGGGCGAGCGGATGCGTCATGACGGCATTGCGCACCACGGCATCAACTTGCGCTTCAACGGGAGCGATCACCGCATCGACTTCCGGGCGCTCACTGATCGGCACGTAATGGTCTACAGTCAGCATCTGGTCGTGCAGGACCTGATCGCGA
>DATIMO010000315.1:0-2312 GCA_035475215.1 Acetobacteraceae bacterium
ATCAGCGTTCCGCATATTGATTCCAATGCCGAACCCGCGGCAAGTCATTCCCGGACCTGTGCTGAAACATTCTGAAAAAGGAGTCCCTTATGTCGCAGCAATCAAACATCGCCGAGGCTGTTGCAAGGACCGGAGCCACGGTCGAGCGACCGCGCCGGGTGGAACGCCTGATCACCGGCGTTGCCACGTCCGACGGTGCCGGGGTCAAGCTCACCCGCGTGCTGACCCAGCCGCTGCAGCGGCGGCTCGATCCCTTCCTCATGCTGGACGCCTTCGGCACCGATAATCCGCAAGACTACATCGGTGGCTTTCCGGATCATCCGCACCGCGGCTTCGAAACCGTGACTTACATGATTGCCGGTCGCATGCGCCATCGCGACAGTGCCGGTAACGAGGGCCTGCTCGAAAACGGCGGCGTGCAATGGATGACCGCCGGCCGCGGCGTGGTCCACTCTGAACTTCCGGAACAGGAAGACGGGCGCATGGAAGGCTTCCAGCTATGGCTCAATTTACCGGCGCGCGACAAGATGAGCGCGCCCTGGTACCGCGACATCGGCAGCGCCGAAATTGCGCAAGTCAGGACCGCCGACGGCGTGACGGCACGGGTTATTGCCGGCGCCACCCATGGCGTCCTGGGCGCGGTGCAGCGCGAAGCGACCCAGCCTTTGTATCTCGACCTGCATTTCGAGGAAGGCGGCAGCTTCAGCCAGCCGCTGCCGGCCGGACACAATGCATTTGTCTACGTCTATCGCGGTTCGGTCGATATCACGGGCGGCGCCGTGCCGGCGCAGCACATGGCAATCCTGGGGAACGATCCGGACAGCGACGGCGTCGTGCTCCGCGCCGCCGGCCCGGCGCGCGCGCTGCTGATCGCGGGCCGCCCGCTCAACGAGCCGATCGCCCAGTACGGCCCGTTCGTGATGAACACCAACCGGGAAATCTTCGAGGCTGTCGCAGACTTCCAGGCAGGAAAATTCACGAACGCGGATTGAGGCGACTTCGCCGCTGGACTGGAGCGGGCGCAGCTTCGACTGACCCGGTCCGCTTCATCCACCCTGCCCCGCTGATGCACCTGCGCCTATGTCGGCGCATTAACCGGCTTCACGCTGGCGGCGTTGCGTGCCCGCATCTGGTCGTACTCTGCCTTGTCGACCGGGATTGCGTTGGGATCGCCAAGCTGGTCGATCGGAATGCGATAGGTTTCCCGGGCGCTCAGCGCGGCAAGCGCGGCGATTACGGTGATGCCAAAGGTGATGGCGCCTATCGTCATCGGGATATTGCTTGAGCCCGGCGGCGCGACGGTTGCGTAGATGGCCGGGAGCAAGGCGGTGATCAGCGTGCCCAGATTCTGCGCGATAGCCATTGCCGACACCCGGGTGCGGGTCGGGAATAGCTCGGGATAGAAACTCGGGAAGATCGCGTTATAGCCCTGGTAAACCACGCCCCACATCAACAGCGACATGGCGATCGCCAGCGGCACGTTCTTGATGCTGATGGCGTAAAGGTAGAAGAAGGACAGCAGCCCCGAAATCAGCGCGCCGGACACGATGAGCGGCTTGCGGCCGACCTTGTCCGACAGGTTGCCGACATAGGGAATGACGAGCACTGCGACGATGTTGCCCAGCACCGGAATCCACAGGTAAATGTCCTTGGAAAAGCCGATGCCATAGCCTGGCTGGACCGCGTACGCCGCGCCGAAGATCGACGTGACCACCGGAATGACATTCATCAGCGCCATGCATACCACGCGCAGCATGTCCTTCCAGTTTAGCCTGATGGCATCGATGACCGGCGACTTCGGGCGCGCGCCTTCCACCGTCTCTTGCTGGAAAGCGGGCGTCTCCTCGACTTCGCGGCGGATGATGTAGCCGATGATGATCACGACAAAGCTCAGCAGGAACGGAATACGCCAGCCCCAGGAGTTGAAAGCGTCCTCGGACATGTAGTGCGCCAGCGGCAGGAATATCGCGGCGGCAAGGATCTGGCCGAACTGCACGCCCTGCAGCGTGAAGCTGGAGTAGTAGCCGCGCCGGCCGAACGGTGCGTGTTCGAGGATCATCGAGCTGGCGCCCGAAATTTCGCCGGCAACTGCGAAGCCCTGGATCAAGCGGAAAATGACCAGCAGCACGGGTGCGAGAACGCCGACCTGCTGATAGGTTGGCAGCAGGCCGACCGCCATGGTCGAGATGCCCATCAGGAACATGCAGACGATCAGCACATGCTTGCGGCCGCGGGTGTCGCCCCAGTGCCCCAGTACGAAGGCGCCGATGGGCCGGGCGACATAACCGACGCCATAAGTGGCCAGCGATGCG
>DATIMO010000316.1:0-8656 GCA_035475215.1 Acetobacteraceae bacterium
GGCTCAGCCTGCCGGAGCTGGCGGTCATCGGGGTGATGTTCGCCTCTGGCCTGGCGCTTGGCGCCAGCCGCACGCCGCGGGATGTCATGCTGAAGGACGCGGCCCCGCCCGGGCAGATCGGCAAGGTGTTCGGCTTCGTCAGCGCCGGCCTGCCGCTTGGCTCGGCGATCACGCCGGTGCCGTGCGGGTTTCTGATCGACCGCGGCCACCCGGAGCTGGTGTTGGTCCTGGTCGCGGTCCTGCTGCTGCTCAGCGTGCTTTGCTGCGGCACTGCACGCGGTTCGGCGCAACGCCACCCTGTGGCACTCGCTGCGGAGTGAGCCCTTGGCTCACTCCGGCCGTTTGAAGCCAAACCGGCACACCGCCCCGCCGCGCGCCATGCATTCCTGGTGCTCCACCGTGGCACCGGTGAAGCCGGACAGCAGCGCCAGATCGAATGCGCAGATGTCCGGGTCCTGCATCGCCAACTGGTGGAAAATGCAGTTGCTCGCCTCGATCGTCGGTGGGTTTTCCGCACCCGGTTGCGGGGCCGCCTCATAGCCGAGTTCCGCCATCAGCGCGGCCAACCGATCCACCGCCTCGTTCAGCTCCAACCCCTCGGGATGGCGCTGCCGCAGCTCGGCCGCGACCTCCGCCCCCAACCTGCCAAGGCGCTCGCGCAGCCCCTCCCGCCCGTGCTCCTTCCGAACCAGCTTCATCAGCAGTGCCGCAAACCAGGAATACCCCCGGGGAAATAACTCCCGGCCCTTGTCGGTCAGCAGGTAAAGCTGCTCCGGCCGGCCGCCGGAGGCCCGCATGCCCCCAGGGGAAACCAGGCCGTCATTGCCCAGCGCGGCAAGATGCTGGCGAACCGCGTTGCGGGTGATGCCCAACCGCTGTGCCAGCGCGTCGACCGACAATCCCTGCAGCGCGCCGAGCAGGCTGCGGATCAGCTCTTTCTGACGGCTTCCCAGAATGTCCAGCATCAGCGCCTCCTGTTGTGAACCCATGATAGCGCCCAAACCGCACTTTAACATATATAACATATTATGCTTGACAAACTGGCACTGCTCTGGCTGCATCGCGCTCGTTGTCCAACAAAAAAGGAGAAATACCGATGTCGCTGATCCGTTCGATGCCCCTCGTTGCCCTGCTCGCGTTTCCAGCAGCAGTCACAATGGCGCCCGCCATGGCGCAGCAGTCCGCTCCGCCGGCCGCGTCGAAAGCTGCGCAAGCCGACGCCTCCATCCGCGATCTTTGGGTGGGACACATATTCTGGGTGCGCAATGTCGTTGTCGAGACCCTCGCGCGCAATCAACTCGCCGCCGCGGCAGCCGAAACGCAGGTAGTGGAGAACGCCAAACAGATTGCCAGCTCGATCGAGCCGTTCTACGGCAAGCCGGCCGCCGACAAGCTGTTCACGCTGCTGGCCGGCCATTACGGCGCGATCAAGCAGTACCTGACCGCCGGTACCAATCAGGCCGCCAAGAACGCCGCGATGGCCGCCGCAAACGCCAATGCGGACCAGCTCGCCACGTTCCTCGCCGGCGCCAATCCGAACCTTCCGGTGGAAACCCTGAAAGCGCTGCTCGAAGCGCACGTGGCCCAGCACGAGATGCAGATCGATCAGCTCCGTGCCAAGCAGTACGCCCAAGAGGCGAAGACCTGGGAGATGATGAAAAACCACGTGTACATGATCTCCGATGCGCTTGCCGGCGCGCTCGCCAAACAGTTCCCCGCCAAGTTCGTCTGATCGCGCAACCACAGTGAGTTGAAGCCAACAGGGGCGGTCTGCGATCCACGCCTCGCGTAGTCTCCCGAACAGGGAAAGCGAGGCACCATGCGGTTTGGGTTGTGGCTCCTATTGGCGTTGCTGTTCGGCGCGCGGTCGGCTCTCGCCGCGGTCGCAGCCGATACGACGATTCCGACCTATCATGCCGAGCCGGATCGCAGCGGTGCCTATGTCGTGCCCGGACTGACCTGGCAGGCAGCCATCCGGATGCACCGCGATCCCGCCTTCGACGCCACTGTCGAAGGCCACATCTATGCCCAACCGCTGTTTTGGCGCCCGTCCGGCGAGGCACGCGGCCTGATTATCGCGGCGACCGAAAGTGACGTGGTCACCGCACTCGACGCTGAGACCGGGCGCACGGTCTGGCACGTCACGCTCGGGTCACCCGTTCCACGGTCCGCCATGCCATGCGGCAACATCAATCCGCTGGGCATCACCGGAACCCCAGTGATCGATCCGGTGGCCGGCGCCATCTACCTGGATGCCATGGTGTCGCGCGGTGGCACGCCGCAGCATCTGGTGTTCGGACTGCGCCTCACTGACGGCACGGTGCTGCCCGGCTGGCCCGTCGACGTGCAGCAGGTCTTGCAGGCACAGGGCATCACCTTCACGCCGCGCGAGCAGAACCAGCGATCCGCCCTGGCGCTGCTGGACGGTCGGGTGTTTATCGCCTTCAGCGGCAATTTTGGCGATTGCGGCCGATACCGCGGCATCGTGCTCGGCGTCGCCACCAATCCGCCGCACCCGGCGGTCGCCTGGGCCACAACCGCCCTGAAGGGCGGCATCTGGGGCCCTGCCGGCATCAGCTCCGATAGCCGCGCGCTGTTCTTCGCCACCGGCAACACGGAGGGTGCGCAGCAATGGGGCGATGGCGAGGGCGTGTTCCGCCTCGGACCCGATCTTTCACACACCACCAACCCGCGCGACTTTTTCGCCCCGACGAACTGGAAGGCGCTGGACGAAAGCGATGCCGATCTCGGCGGCGTTGCCCCGATGCCGATCGATGTGCCCGGTGCCCACCTGTTGCTGGCGCTCGGCAAGGACGGCGACGCCTATCTGCTGAACCGCGACAATCTGGGCGGCATCGGCGGGCAGCTTGCGATGCGGCGCGCCGCCGGCAGTGCGATCATCACCGCTCCGGCCGCGCTTTCCCTGCAAGGACGGGTGCTTGTCGTCTATCCAGCGCGTCGCGCCGCGTGCCCCGATGGCAGCGATCGCGGCGGGCTTGCGGCCATTGCTGTCACTGGTGGTGCGGAACGCGCCGGGCTGGAACCGGCCTGGTGCGTGCCGCTGGATGGTCGCGGCGCGCCGATCATCACGGTAACGGGAACGTCCGAGAATCCGATCGTCTGGATTGCTGGCGCCGAGGGTGATGATCGGCTGCACGCCTTCCGCGGCGACACCGGCCAGCCGCTCTGGACCAGTCCGGACACAATCACTGCCCTGCGCCATTTCGCCACCATCCTGGTTGCTGAGGGGCGGCTCTATATTGCCGGGGATGGCCGCGTTTATGCCTTCACCGCCCGATGAGTTGATAGCATCCGTCGTCGAAGACGGTATCCGACGCTATTTCGCGACCCGACACGCGGGCGTGCAGCGCTTCGTGGACCGACACTTCTCGTTGCGGGGCACGGCGGCGTTGCATCGCGCGGCACTCGGGCCGGACGTTCTGCGCGCGCCGGCAAACCTGTTGCTCACCGCCCCACACGCCGCGATGAAGGCAGCCGGTGCGGTTGCGCGGGGGGCGGGGGCAGCCCGGCTGGGCCGCGCGCTGGAAAGCCGTAACCTCTTGTTGCGTACCGACGTCGCGCGGCGCATCGAACGGCTGGTCTGCACCGACCTGCTGGAATTGCCGCATCCATCCGCCCAGGGTCGACCGATGCGCGACGCCCTGGGCGAAACCATTCTCGATGATCCGCGGCTGACCACACTTGCTGATCAGGCACTGACCGCAATCGACCGGCGCGCCGGCGACCCGTCATTCCGCGCCCGATTGACCGAGGCAATGGGCAGCTACGCCGCAACCCGCGCCGCGGCCGCCGAGATCACGACGTCGTTGCTGACCCTGAGTTCCGGGGCCTTGGCGCTGAAGCAGTTCACGCCCGGCGCGGTGACGCTCGGCCCGGCCCTGGCCGCGCTGATGGCGCAGCAAGGGGCGATCGCATCCTTCCCGCTGGGCGCCGGTCTGGGCGGATTGTGGTACGCGATGTTCCCGGTTGCGCCCTCCCTGGTGCTGGTGACCGGCCTGACCGGCGGACTGATGGTCGGCGCGGCCTGCTTCGCCGCCTTTTCCGGGCTTGTGTCCGACCCGATCCAACGCCGCCTCGGCCTGCATACCCGGCGCTTGCATCGGATGCTGGACGCGCTCGAGCGGCAGATGCTGGATCCCGCCGCCCCTGCCTACATCGTGCACGATCATTACATTGGGCGGTTGCTAGACCTGTTCGATCTGCTCGGCTCTGCCTACCGCTTTGCCCACGGGTAACACTGCCCACCTTGACCTGCCGATCGCGATGCCGGCTCCCTTGCGGCAAACGGAGGAAGGTCGGATGCACGCAACTATCGAGCTTGCCATCACCAACCGGCAGAGTTTTGCCGACGGGCAACCCTTCGCCACCGCCGGCGCTTACGAGCGTCGGTCCGGCCGGGTTCGGTTCGGGGTAGATCCCGCCGAATCGGTCAACGCCGCGGTCGTGGATCTCGACAAGGCGCCGCGCAACGCGCAGGGCCGCGTGGAATTCGCGGCCGATTTCATGATCCTGAAGCCGCTCGATTCGGCCCGATCCAATCGGCGCCTGTTCTTCGACTACGGCAATCGTGGCCACAAGCGGGTGCTGCAGTTCTTCAACGATGCGCCGGCAAGCAATGACCCACTGTCGCCGGACCACGCCGGCAATGGTTTTCTGATGCGGCGTGGCTACGTGGTCGCTTGGCTCGCCTGGGAAGGCGACCTGCTGCCCGGCGACGGGCGGATGGTGATCGACCTGCCGGTCGCCACCGATCGCGGTCGGCCGATCACCGGCCTGGTGCGAGTCGAATACATCCAGGACCAGCCCGGGATCACCACCTTGCCGCTATCCGGCAAGGCGGCGGCGCGCAGCTATCCAACCGTCTCGCTGGACACCAGTCGCGCGAACCTGACCCGCCGCCGCTATCCGTACGATGAACGCATCATGCTTCCGTCCGATGCCTGGTGCTTTGCTCGCACCGAAGGCGGCCGCGGCGGCGAGACCGGCGAGGCCGAGCGGGCGCTCATCACGTCGGACACGCATGTTCATCTGCCCGCAGGCTTCGAGCCTGGCTGGATTTACGAGTTGGTTTACACCGCTCGGGATCCGCTCGTGCACGGTCTGGGCCACGTCGCGGTGCGCGAGTTCGTCAGCTTTCTCAAGCACCGCTCCGAGGGGAATCCGGTCGGCCGGATTGACAAAGCCTATGCCTGGGGCCGGTCGCAGACCGGGCGCTGCCTGCGGGACTTCGTCTATCGCGGCTTCAACTCGGATGCCGTCGGCCGGCGCGTATTCGATGGCGTGATGCCGCACGTGGCGGGTGCCGGGCGGAAATGGCTGAACCACCGCTTTTCCGGGCCGATAGTGTCTGGCGGGCAACAGTACGAAGATCATTTCAACCCGGCCGACAGCTTCCCATTCTCCTACGCCTGGAGCACCGATCACCTGACCGGCCGCAGCGACGCGATCCTGAAACGGCCGGATAGCGACCCGCTGGTGATGCACACCCAGACCGCCACGGAATATTGGAACCGGCGCGGATCGCTGGTTCACACTGACACACAAGGCAACGATCTGGCGCAGCCGGATGGGGTGCGGGTGTACGCCTGGGCCAGTTCGCAGCATTTTGCCGATCCCAGGGCGACGGTGACGCGAATTCCGGCCTGCCAGAATCTGTCCAACACCGTCGCCACCTCGGCGCTGTTCCGCGCCCTGCTGGATGCAATGGACCGCTGGGCTACAGACGGCACGCCACCGCCGCTGAGTCGCATCCCGACTCGGGCGGACGGCACCTTGATTGAAGTCGCGGAGTGGCGCCGACAGTTCCCGTTGATCCCGGGCGTGGCCCTGCCGGTTTCGCCGAACGTGCTGCCGTTGATGGATTTTGGCGAGACGGAGCCGGGCGTGCAGACCAAGGAACCGCCCGGGCTGATGGCCGACCGAGCATACATGGTTCTGGTGCCGGCCGTGGATGCGGACGGGAACGAGGTGGCGGGCGTCCGTGCGCCGATGGTCGCGGCCCCGCTCGGCACCTATACCGGCTGGAACCTGCGCGCCCGCGGATTCGGGCATGGTGCACTGTATCGTTTCGAGGGCAGCTATATCCCGTTTGCCGAAACCGGAACGGAGCGCCTTGTCACCGGAGATCCCCGTCCGTCGATCCTGGAGCGGTATCCGGACAACGACGCGTACGTCCGGGCGATCGGGGCTGCCGCCCGGGAGCTTGCCGCGGCCGGACTCATATTGACTGAGGACGTGGACCGCTGCATCGCCGCAGCCGCACATTGGGGCCGTCCGCGGCACGTGGTCGGGTCGGTCTGAACCGAATCATGGCGGGGAAGTTTCGTGAAGATTATCCAGCATCAACAATCGTTGACAAAATCGTGAGTTTGCAGTTTAAGGCATTTCTGTGGCGGGCTGATGGCGGATTTGGTTGTCCCGACTCGTCGCGCACCATGAAACTCGTCGTCTCGTGTCTTGAAGGAAGCGATCATGTCTCACGCCGCCGGTCCCTATTCAGTCGAGGAGCATCACATCCAGGGAGAGACGCGTTGGGTCGCCATCAGGGCGCGCGGCGCCGAATGGTCCTGGCTGACCCCCGAGGAAGCCGCCGCAATCGGCCGCGACTGGGTCGAGAAATACGGCAACGGGGCACACTCGTCGCCTCGGCTCATGGCGGCCGAGTAAAAGGCCCCGGCGCTTCGGAAACTCCCATCATGAGGCTCGCTCACCCAACCACATGCCTGACGGTGTGACACGGGGGGTCGGTTGAGCGAGCAGCGGGTAGGGTTTTCGCGTCATGACTGTCGGCGGTGCAGGTGAGCGATGCGCTACCGTACAAGCAGGTCACCCCAGGTGGTGACGCGTTCAATTCGTAGGGCGATCACTGGCAGCGGTGCAAGTTCCATTCCCGAAAGCTGCGTGTAGCGGGCGCGTAGCAACTCCTGTGCCCTTCGATGCTCTGCGCCGTCGCGCAGAATTTCCACTCGGCCGCGCAGCATTACCCAGCCGAGTCGGCGCCAGTCTTCGTCGTACCGGTCCACCACGATCGCCGCGTTCGGGTTCTGCGCAAGGTTGCGCAGTCGCTTCAGCGGCGCGTCGTGCCGCTTCGGTTTTTCATCCACCGTGATGTAGAGCGTGCCGCCCTCAACCGCATAGCACACCGGCACAACGTGCGGTGCACCGTGCCGATCAGCGGTCGCCAGGTGCCCGACCCGGTTAGCCTCCAGGAACAGCCGTTCACGATCCGGGACCATATACAACCTCCGGGTTGCCGCCCGACGGGGCCTGTGCTGCGGTGCGACCCCAAGCAGCACAGGAGGGAATGATGCAGGTCAGTCTAGCCGGTCGCGCCGCGCTGATCACCGGTGCCAGCAAGGGGCTTGGTCTGGCCATGGCGACGCGATTCGCGGAATCCGGCGCCGATGTCGCCATTCTCGCGCGCCGACCCGAGGTGCTGGAAGAGGCTCGATCCCTCATCGAAAAGACCGCGACGGGGCGCGTTGCGGCGATCCCATGCGACGTGTCCAAGGCCGAGCAATGTCAGACTGGATATGATGCAGCGATCCGCGCGTTCGGGAAAATCGATATCCTGGTAAACAATGCCGGCACCTCCCGTGCCATGCCGTTCGAGCAGATCACCGACGAGATCTGGCAGGAGGACCTGGACCTCAAGCTGTTTGCCGCGATCCGGCTGTGTCGACTGGCGTTTCCGGGCATGAAAGAACGCCGTTGGGGGCGCATCATCAATGTGCTGAATATCGGGGCCAAGGCACCGCGTGCCGGCGGAGCGCCGACCGCGGTTTCGCGCGCGGCGGGCATGGCGCTGACCAAAATTCTGGCCGGCGAGGGGGCGCCGCACAACGTGCTGGTGAATGCGTTGCTGGTGGGTCAGATCGTGTCGGACCAGTGGGTTCGTCGGCATCAGGCGCAAGGTGCGAATGTGTCGTTTGAGGAGTTCATCGGCAAGCTGGCGACGGGCATTCCGCTGGGGCGGTAGGGCAAGGCGGAGGAGTTTGCTGCGATGGCGTGCTTCCTGGCGTCCGACCATGCCGGGTTCACGACCGGGACGGCAATCAACATGGATGGCGGAGCATCGCCGGTGGTGTGAACCGGTCGCCGAATTCAGTCGAGTGCCGCGGAGATTCCAGCGGGATGCGCATCCGTGCGGGCGAGTTGCGATCGGTCAACGTAAGCACGACGATGATACCGTTTCCGCTGCCACGATCGACAATCGATCCCATGCGGTATCGGTGCTGCGCAGATGGAGCGGACCGACGCCTTGGCCTGCTGGGTTTTACAGCTATAACCCGCCCTATCACCCGACCGACGGAAGGAGCCGGACGATGTCGACCAGGAGATGGGACAAATCGAAGCTGCCCTCCCGCCACGTCACGGTCGGGCCCGGCCGAGCCCCGCATCGCAGCTACTACTACGCGATGGGGCTGACGGAAGACGAAATCGATCAGCCATTCGTTGGCGTCGCCACCTGCTGGAACGAGGCGGCGCCCTGCAACATCGCGCTATCGCGGCAGGCTCAATCGGTGAAGAAGGGCGTGAACGAAGCCGGTGGCACGCCGCGCGAATTCACCACCATCACCGTAACCGACGGCATCGCAATGGGTCATCAGGGGATGAAGTCCTCATTGGTGTCGCG
>DATIMO010000317.1:0-1536 GCA_035475215.1 Acetobacteraceae bacterium
CCTGCCCCGCCACAGACTTCGGGGCCTGAAAGTTGATCTGGTTCGCGGACGTGTAGAAGATCGGCGCGCTTTCTCCATTCACCTGGACCGTTGCGCCGTCCGGAAACGCGCCGAACGCCGTCAACAACTGGCCCGGCGCGATGGGCCCGGCCTGGCTGAAATCGACCGCGTCCGTGATGCACGAAACCGGTCCGGCCTCGGATGCGCCATCCAGGCTGATCCGAGTGAGGTACGGTCCCGTGCCGACGATCCAGAAGCCCGCTTGCGAGCCCGCAGCCAGCAGCGCTCCGGCTTGATTGCGCGGCGCGGAGATGTTCACCTCTACGACCGCGGAATGCGCGCCCGAGCTATCCAGTCGCGTGAGCACCGGCATGGCATGCAGACGGTCGGGGAGGCATCGCCGGGGCGCCGCCGGCAGGCCCGGAAAATCGGGCGAGGCCACCGTGGATGCGATGTAGGCATTGCCCAGCGAATCGATCGCCAGCCCTTGCGGAAAATCGCCGTTCGAGCCGCCCAGGTAGGTGGAGTACAGCAGACGCGACCCGTCGGCGCTGAGTTTGCTGAAATACCCGGTGGGCTGGAATGCGAAGTATTGCCCCGGATAGCTTGGCGGATTGATTGGCAGCGGCGGCAGCAGTGAGTGGTTGAACGGCTGGAGCGCGCCCGCGGTCACAGGATAATCGGTGGCCTGGGTAGTGCCGGTCACGTAGATCTCATGCAGCGAATCGACCGCGATCGACGGGTACGACTCCCCGCCTGTGCCGCTGAGAAGGGTGCAGAAGAACAAAGTGCTGCCCGTGGCGTCCACCTTGCACACGTACTGGTGGTTGCAGGGAATCTGGAGTTGCGCGCCGCCGCCGCATGCCGCGCTTCCCACGCTGGTTTGCAGCGCATGAGGGGTGATGGGAATTTGGTAACTCTGCGCATCGCCAGCGGTGTAGGCGTTGTTCTGTTCGTCTATCGCCACGGCGAGGCCGCCCGGTCCGGTGATGGAATAGATCGGACGATCGCCCGCCGCGCTGAGCCGCACCAGGAAAAAGCTGTTGGCGGGAAAGCTGGACCGGATGCTGCCGCTCAGCGGAAAATCGCCGCCAGCGGTCTGACCCGTGATAAAAGCCTCTCCCGCTCCGTTCACCGCGATCGACCAAGGGACGGTGTAGTCCTTGCCGCCCGCCAGCGTGCTGTAGACGAACTTCCCTGCCGGGTCGAGTTTGGCGACGAAGGCGGTGAGCGCGCCGGGATAATTCGCTGTCTGCCATGCCCCTCCTGTGGTGGGAAAATCCTGCGACTCGGTATCGCCGGCGACGTACGCGTTCCCCGCCGGGTCGACGGCGATCGCGGTCGCCTGATCGAAACCGCTGCCTGCCAGAAGCCTGAAATACACCAGCGTGTGTCCGTCGGACTGGAATTTCGCGGCGAACGCGTCGTGGGCGGAAGAATCTCCGCCGGGCGGCACGATACCGCCGCATACGAGAACATTGCCCTGCGGATCGGCGGCTAGTCCGGTGAGAAATGCCCCGGACGGCAGCGAATGGA
>DATIMO010000318.1:0-3580 GCA_035475215.1 Acetobacteraceae bacterium
CAACCGACATCCTGTTGCAGGCCTCTGCGCTCTATGACCGGATTTGGAATGCCCAACAGTTGCCTGCGGTGACAGCGCTTTACGAACGAGCGGTTCAAATTGACCCGTCATTCGTCGAAGCGCTGGCCGGATTGGCGAGGACGCTCCTGGACAGCATCGGTGGCCTTGATGATCCAACCGCGCCGGTACTGCTCGAGCGCGTCGAGGGGTTGGTCGCAAAGGCCGAGTCGCTGCAACCGGAGCGGCTCTCGGTGATATACGCCAGAGGGTTCTTGCTGCAGTTGCAGGAACATCGGCCTGAAGCCATCGCCGCCTTCCAGAACCTGATCGACCGCTATCCTAATTCGAGCGTCGGTTATCATATGCTCGGCACGAACCTGCTGTTTGTCGGTCGCGCCGCCGACACCGTCTCGATGGAACAGCGGTCAATTCGCATCGACCCGCAGAACCCATACATCTGGCAACGCTATAGGCGCATCGGTCAGGCATCGCTGCTTCTGGGTCGGTATGACGTCGCGGTGACCTGGCTGCAGCGTGCGCTCGCCGCTCTTCCGAGTGGTAATGGAAGTACCGCAACTCGTGCCTTTCGGTACGCAGAAATTGCCGCAGCCCTGGCACTCGCCGGCCGGGTGGACGAGGCCCATAGTGCCGCGGCCGAAGCGAACCGACTTCTGCCGACGATTACCGTCAGGGAATGGACAACCAACATCACCAACCCGGTATTCGGGTCCCAGGTCGCCCGCGTGCTACAGGGCATGAGAACCGCCGGCGTTCGCGACCACGCCGATGAGGATGCCGATTTCGGTGTGGTCTCGGACGATGCGCTGCACATGAACGACTATGCACAGACGCCGACCACAGCGCCCGGCGTGCAGACGGTTCGGACCACCGAGCTTGCGGCGCTCCTGGAACACAGCAAACCGTTGGTGCTGGACGTAAGCGGTTTGGGCAAGTCGATACCCGGCGCGATCGGGTTGAGAGGTGCAGGAATTGGCGGCAATACGTCCGACCCATTTCAAGCACGGCTAGCCCGCAAGGTGCAGGCGCTGACCCATGGCGACCGGACCATGCCCGTGGTGACGATGGCATGGAACGCCGATCGCTTCTCCGGTCGTAACGTTGCCCTGCGCTTGGCCGCACTCAGCTACACCAATGTCATGTGGTACCGCGGCGGCCGCGAGGCTTGGGAAGTCGCGGGCCTACCACAGACAGAGGTGGCGACTCAGGACTGGTGACCGACAGTGCAGGTGGCCTTGCAACGCCACGCTACACCAACCCCGCCGCGATATTCACCGTCAGCGCCAGAATGATCGTGTTGAACAGGAAACTCAGCAGCCCGTGCACCATCGCCAGCCGCCGCATCTTGCGCGCCGTGATCTGCACGTCGGAGACCTGGAACGTCATCCCCAGCACTAGTGCGAAATACAGGAAGTCCAGATAATCCGGGCGCTTCTCGTCCGGGAAATCCAGCCCACGATCGATCTCCGCACTGCCGCCGCTGATCGAATAGAATTCGTGCGCATAGCGAAACGCGAACGTCGTGTGCACCATCAGCCACGATACCAGCAGCGTCAGCGCCACCAGCGCGACATGCAGGTTTTTCACGGTCGGTTGCAGGTCCTTGGTACCGGCGAACTCGCCCAGGATGGCGACCAGGCTGACCAGCGCCGCGCCGATGGTCAGCGAAAAGATCGTCCACTCGCCTTCCTGCTGGTGCGCCGCGTCGGCCGCCATGCGGCTGGCCCGCTCGGTGGTGAACAGCAGTGCCGCCAGCCCGAGATATACCACCACGCCGATGTCCCACGCGAGCACCGACCGCGTGGTTGATCCCAGTAAAGTCGGCAGCAGCACCCACGCGATGATACCGCAGGCCAGCCCGCCCCACAGCCGTGGCCGGCCCGCCACGACGCGCCACAGCCAGGCCAGCATCAGTCCAGCGTCGCCAACAGGCCGGCCATCAGCCGCCCCCGCTGTGCCAGGCTTTCGACCACAATGTGCTCGTCCAGCGTGTGCGGGCCGGCACCCTGAACGCCCAGCCCATCCAGCGTCGGGATGCCCATGGCGCCGGTAAAGTTGCCATCGGAACCGCCGCCGGAGCTCTGGTGGCGGATGTCGAAGCCGAGCCCGCGGGCGATATCGCGCGCCCGTTCATACAGCGCCATCACCCGCGCATCCGGCTCCCACACCGGGCGCGTGACGCCCCGGGTAACCTTGAACTGCACATCATTGGAAGATGCCGACAGCGCCAGCATCCGCTTCACGCCATCATCCAGGTCCTGCTGTCGCTTGGCCATCGACAACGCCTCCCCAGTGCAGGTGGTGGCGACGCAATTCACCCACTGGCCGCCGTGCACCACACCCACGCTGAACGTGCAGTCCTCGGATGTCATGTCCTCGATATCGATGATCTTGCGCGCCATCTCCTTGATCGCCGAGCGTCCTTCGGCCAACCGCGCGCCGGCATGGCTGGGCCGGCCGGTGGCTTCCAGATTGAAGCGGGCGATGGCATAGCGGCCGGTGACCACGCCGCCATCGGCCCTCGCCGGCTCCGGCACCAGCACATAACGGTGGCGCGCGGCTTCGGCTTCGATCACGTCGCGGGTGGACGGGCTGCCGACTTCCTCGTCGCTGGTCATCAGCACGGTGATCGGCAGCTCGGTTCGAATGCCGGCGTTCAGAAGCTGGCGAATCGCTTCGAATGCAACGTAATTGCCGCCCTTCATGTCGCAAATCGCCGGACCCCAGGCACGGTCGCCGTCGCGGCGGAAGGGCAGTTTGGCCAGGGTGCCGATCGGATGCACCGTATCGAAATGGCCCATCACCAGGATGCCCGGTTCCGCTGCGCGCGGGTGCGGGAAGCTGGCCCGCACGCAATCCCCGAAACCCATGCGGCCGGCAATTCGCTCGATCCGCGCGCCGGCGATGACCAGCTCGCGCGACGCGAGGTCCATCATGCGGTTGACCGCCGCCGCGTCCCAGGTGGGACTTTCGCATTCGACCCAGGTGCGCAGGCCCTGAAGCATGGTGTCGGAATCGAAGGGCAGGGCGTTGGGGTCCATCAGGCGCTCCGTCGAGTCGATTGAAGATGCCGGACGCTACTTCCTCGCCGCTTGCTGCGCCACCCGTGCAGGCGGAGTAATCGGCGTTTGCGCCGTCGCATCGTAATCACACGCCGCCGGATCCCCGATCGGCGTCCCGTGCGCCAGCTCTTCAGGGGTTCGGGTGGAGCGGTCCAGCAACAGCCGGATGAAACACGGATGCTGATACAGCAATCGGTGTGCCGCCTGCTCGACGGTCGCCAGCGCGTCCGCGTTCATGCTCCAGGACGTTGCGATGTGCTCGAACCGGTCACGCAAGGCGACCTGATCGGGTTTTGTGGCGTCGAACTGGTCGGGATCGACCTCGATGCCGTAGATATGATCCGGAATGCCAACCGGTGCCGGCGCAAGCGCACGCAGACGACCGGCCTGGCGCAAGTCGCCGATTGCCGTTTCGAACATCGCCGCATTGCCACGCGTCGCAGAGTCGATCGGGTTGTCGATGACGGCTTCTGCCACGCGGCCGACGCTTGGCGTCCCCG